>JANNNN010000478.1:0-4016 GCA_031398555.1 Planctomycetia bacterium
CTTGCTTCCGACGATCGATGCCGATGAGTTAATGGATCTACCTCCCTTGCCGGGCCGCAACACCGAACAAGCTATGCGATGCGGCACCGCCAGTGCCCTCGTCGGAGGCGCTCAACACCTGGTTCACCGCTACCGCCAAACACACGGACCTTCAACACTCATTGTTCTCAGCGGAGGTGACGGCACGCGCCTTGCCCAACACCTCACCCAGCCGATCGAAGTCGTTCCGCACTTGGTCCTGCACGGGTTAGTATTGATCGCGAGTGGTGGTGTGAGCCATCAATGAGGTCAACCAGTCAACTAGTTGTCGTTGAACGCGCGCACGACTGTTAATAGAATCGTTTAACTTAACCGACGAGCCACAATGGCTACTCCGAAGGAGTTGCGTACCATAGCCCAGGGTTGCGACTCGCAGCGAGCTACCCTGGGCTGTATGACGCAACTCTTTCAGAGTGTTGCTACTTCGTCAGCAGCCTCCGCGCTGGAGACCGGTTAAACGATTCTGCGCAAGCGTCCGTTTTAATGTCATAACGCCATCAATCCGGTCCCGTAACTAGTGATTAGAATATAACATCAAGCTCACTAAACTAACCCTTGCAAAGAAGCAGCCATGAGTCGAGATCTGTTGGTGGACATCAGCCGCGCGCTAGAGGAGAAGTTCTATCGCCAAAAGGATGCTGCGTTGTTGGACTATTTACGTTCTGAGGGCGATGAGACAAAGCTTCGCGCGCAATTGAGTGCGACGTCGCAAATTCAGGATTCGGCAGTGCTGGATGACTTGATTCGAGTTGGAGTTAGCGCCGAGTCGTTTACGGCTTTTAGTTTGTTACCCTTAGTACGAGTTGCCTGGTCTGATGGTGAAGTCGCTGACGGCGAACGCGACGCAATCCTCAAAGCGGCTGAAGCGGACGGTATTCCGCCCGCGTCAGCGAACTATCAATTGCTAGAAGGATGGCTTGAAGAAGGTTTGCAAACGGAGCTGCTCGACGCATGGCATAACTACGCGCGAGCCTTAGCCAGTGAGCTCGATGAAGTGAATCTAGCCGCAGTTCGAAATACGATTTTAGATCGTGCGCGGCGAGTTGCTCACGCGGCAGGTGGCATTCTGGGAATCGGCAACCGCATTTCCAAGAACGAAGAACTTAGCTTGCTCGGTTTGGTTCATGCGTTTGATAAGTCCAAGTTGCTGTAATGTTCTACTATGTCATTCCTAAAACCCGCCCCTAATTACACGAAAGCTGAGCTAAACGACTTGGTCGAACGCGTCAAACGAGGCGATCAGTCGTTGGTCCATTTAGCCGGAAGGCGTTAGTCGGCGCTTGCCTCCGGTTACGTCCAACCGGAGGCTAACGCCTTTCGGCTGATAAGTCTCTCGTAAAACAGCGTTCCCAGTTTGACTTTAAAGTGAGACGCTCTCCAAGTACTCTGAGAAGCCTGATTGGGAGTTTCGTCAAAGTCTTTCGCGCCCTGTGCGCTACGGTTCCTGCACCGTTCAGTTCGACGTTCCAATGTAGTACCAAGCCCCGGCGATGGCACACCCCACGAAGATGCCGATCAGCCCAAACAAGTTCAGCGACGCGGCGATCAAGGCGGTAGCGTAAAAAAGTTGATAAAGACGCAAGGCACGTGGCAGACGCTGCCAGCGTCTGTGCAGGGAATAGAAAATGACTGCGGACGCTCGCGCCGTCCGCCACGCTTAAAAATCAATCACCCATACAACTTATTCGCTTCCGCGTGATCGATCTTCCTCGCCTTGATGCGACCACCCGCAATCTTCTCGCCATCAGGATCGATATAGACTCGTCCCGTACGCCCCGGTTTGACACTCATCACATGAATATTGAAAATAAACGCAGCATCCGATTTAGATTTAAACCAGTGCACATTGTCTTTAATGTCGGTGACCGTCGAGCAGCCACCTGGTCCAAAATCGCGATCGATGGTCGGCGTGATAATCATGTGCTCCTTGGTGTCTTCAATTCGATCGTAGTGCCGACCGTGGAAATCGCCTTTGAGTATCAAGAACGCGGTTGCCATATTGTCATGGCCATGGGGTACGACGGAACGGTCTTTGTCAAGCACAAAAATCTGGTGACCAAAGACCAATTCTGTTGGCAGACCCTCGACCTGCGGCAAGGTTGCTTGCAAACTGGTCTCACCCCGGTCCTTGGCTTTTGCACTCTTCGCGAGCTTGTCAAAGTCCAAGAATTTTAAAAGGTCAGGCAAGTCGACTGTCGCGTACAAGTCTTCGATTTTCTTTTGCCATTGGAGTGGGTCGAGCTTTTTGCCTTTGAGATCAAGACTCCAAGCGTTGACTTCGGCGAGCCACTTCGCAGCGAGCGGCTTCACTTGCTGGGCAAAGGCGTCGCGTGAAAAAACCGTTTCGAGTAGTGACCAGGTTAGCAGAGCACCGATTCCATGCCGCTGAAAATCGCGGCGACTTAGATCGTTCATCGCAGGGCTCCTATGAGTTTAGTGGTATGTGTCGATCAGAGGTTGCCAAACGTTCGACATCAAGGCAGAGATGTATTGTAGCTGGTTTCGTAAGAAACCGGACGAATTAGCAATCCACTTCGGCCACATCCCGTTTCTCACGAAATCAGTCATCTGCTAAGTGGAGCCCGATTTCTCACGAAACCATCTACCAGTTAATCTTACTTGGGAGCGGGCAGTTTGGACTGCAACCAGTCTTGCATTGAGAAGACCATCTTTGCCTGTTGCTTCTCGATTTGCTTGTTAATCTTTTCGACCAGTTTCGCGTTGGTCTCATCGATCTTATTGTCGATTGTACCCCGTGCGCCTTCGCCGAGTGCTTTGGCAAAGTCGCCTCCAATTTGGCTGATGCGGCGAACTCGAAAGTGACTGAGTTCCACCGCAGCGTGGTCGACATGCGGCTTGATGATCATGTCCGGTGGAAACTTGAGCGGGTTGAGTTGAAACTTTACTGTGCCGGTCATGGTCAACTTGCAAGTCGCATCGGCATTGACGCTCAAGCTGATTGCCTGCACGTCGCGAACCCATTGGCTCATTCGGCCAAAGACATCCAGTAAAGCTTCTACTGAAACACTAAAGGCTATACGTCCATCGGGAAGCGATTGCAGTTGCTGGAACTCGATATGCAAGTTCTCGTCAGGTTCGACGAATTCGACACGATATTTAGTCCAAGTGCCTGCATTGACCAGTTTTTTTTTGCGTTTGGTCTCGAGATGCCTTCCTTCGCGCCAGACTTCGACGCCGTCCCAAACCTCTTTCTGAAGCCCCCATTTTTTGTTGTCTTCATAGGCGGGTGGCAAGCTCTCACGAATCATACTGGTCAGCCAAAAGATCAGCTGTGGTGAAGCGAAATCTCCGACCGTGTTGCCATGGGAGGCTGGCAGCGCGAGCACTTTGCGCTCCGTTGATTTCATTGGCTCGGAGGTAAAAACCACCGCCGGCGGCGCGACAATCGGAAAATCGCCAGCCGGTGTCTGCGCCATCCCTTTCGAATAGCATGCGCACTGCAGCACAATAAGAAGATAGAACGGATTTACACAGTGAAGCACGCTATCCTCTGGTCGCAAGTATTTTTAACTTTACCAATGCCACTAGCTTACCAATAACTGGATGCATGTGCGAAGCTCAATACGAGACAAAACAACAGCGTTATGGGTTTTTCGGAGTTTAGCGGGTGTGATTTCTCCGTGTGCCACTGGCTTGCCAGTGAACCGGAGCGTTGGTCTTCGAGTCAAATATGTCGTCTCAATGTTGCGCGGTAAGCATTAAAAGGTGCCGAAGTTATTAATGTCATCCGCTAGAAAACTTGCTACACCTTTGTGATTTACCAATTGGGCACTCAACCCCTAGAACGACCAGAGCATGGCACACATTCACGGTTCGGTAGTTTTTGCGCATAAGCGGCAACAATTGGCAGGATGTTCGCTTACAAACTCACAAACTTCGGCTCACTGGCAAGCCAGTGGCACACAAAACCGAAATGCCATCAAAGCTAGTGGAGCGTCAAGATTAAATTTTAGGGT
>JANNNN010000522.1:0-5627 GCA_031398555.1 Planctomycetia bacterium
GTGCAGCTGATTGCGTTTTCGATGTTACGTGTATGAATGCAATTGTGACCGTTATATCGCAGGTGACTTATCAGCCGGTACGCGTTAGAGAGCGTCCCGCCTAAAAACGCAGGGAAAACGCGATTTTTCAAGCGACTTATCAGCCGGAAGGCGTTAGCCTCCGGTTGGTGACGTAACCGGAGGCTAACGCCTTCCGGCTGATAAGACTAAACCAACGTAACGACCATTATCGTAAGCGGGACGCTCTCTAACACGTTCCGGCTGATAGGACCAAACCAATGCTTGAGTCCAACCCAAAAATGCAATTTGGACAATGCACTAGGGAAGGTCCAGATTAGATTTTTTTGCGTTGGTGGCACCCCCTGAGTACTTGGATGGCGTTTGAAACACGCCAGATAAAACTCTTCACATTTGCGAGTTCCTAAAAATGATTGCTGGTACCCATCCTAAGAGACTAACGACGGCTCGTCGCGGCGCGATTATCATTCTTATGGTACTTTTGCTGCCGGTCGCTGTACTCGTCTCAGCGATCGCGATCAATCTCGCTTACATTGAGCTCTCTCGCACAGAGATGGTTATCGCTACCGACGCTGCTGCACGGGCTGGTGGCCGTGAACTCATTACAACGGATAGTACGACTGCGGCACGGAATCGGGCGAAACAACTCGCGCTACTGAACACCGTGGCGGGACGAGGCCTAAATCTATCGTCGAGCGACATTCAGTTTGGCACATCGACCCGCGCTGCCGGTGGACGCTATAACTTTAGCCCAAGCTTTTCTCTCACTCCCAACGCAGTCCGTGTTACCGCGCATCGCGACGGCCTCAACTCCGACGGGAACATTCCGCTGCTAATGCCGAGTGTCCTTGGCACTCGTTCCGTTGCAACGACTCAAGAAGCCATATCAACGCAAATGGAGGTGGATGTCAGCTTGGTCATCGATCGATCCGGTTCGATGGCTTACGCGGCGAACGAGGTCAACGGATTATTACCTGTTCCCGCTTTAGCTCCGCCCGGATGGATCTGGGGCGACCCCGTTCCAACGGGTTCACGGTGGCTGGACGTAGTCGCCGCAGTTAATGTGTTCGCCAATGAACTGGCGAGCTCGCCAGGCGCTGAGCAACTGTCACTTAGCACTTACAGCGACACAGCCTTAACCAACGTCAGTTTGACCACAAATTATGGCAGTGTGGTCGGCGCGATGAACATTTACACAATGAGCTTTGCGCAGGGGATGACAAATATTGGCGGCGGACTATCTGAAGGCGCTGCTGCGTTAATGTTCAGTCCTAGTCAGCGACCCGGGGCGGCAAAAGTGCTCGTCGTAATGACCGACGGAATTCACAACACGGGTCTCGACCCACTAGTGGCCGCACAGACCGCCGCTAATTCTGGAATCATGATCTTCACCGTAAGTTTTTCAGACGAAGCCGAGCAAATTCGTATGCAACAAGTGGCTGCCATCGGGAACGGGCGGCACTATCACGCCACCACCGCCAAACAGCTCACCGCCGTCTTTCGCGATATTGCAGCGTCGCTTCCAACTTTACTGACGAAATAGTTTGCCCATGCCGTTCAACACACGAAGCTATAAAAATAGACGAGCCGCGGTGATGGTCGAGTTTGCACTAGCGCTACCGATTTTGATGCTGTTCTTTTGGGCATCGCTCGAGTTTGGACGAGCCGCGATTCTTCAGCACGCCGTTGACAATGCCGCATATGAAGCGTGCCGAATTGTAATCGTCCCGGGTGGGACAACTTCCGAAGCGACCGTCGCAGCCAACAAAATTCTCAGTACCTTCAGCATTGCCGGAGCGACCATAGCAGTCTCACCGAATCCAATTACGGAGCAAACCACCCAGATCACCTGCCAAGTTTCCGCGCCTGCATCAAGCAGTATGTGGGGGTCTCCCAGGTTCTTCAGCGGTAAAGTGCTACGTGGCAAATCAACTTTAATCGCTGAACGAACTCCATCGCTGCAAGCCACCGTCCTTGGGCCCTGATGACCAGCTTTCACTCAACTACATTACGCTTCGTCAGGCGTTCGCAAAGCGGGTGTAATCAACAGCTCATGATCACAGAACTCATTAGGCTTGAAGTACAACGCCAATTCGCGAATCGCACTTTCAGGGCTGTCCGAAGCATGCACTAAATTCATCTGGCGTGAACTTGACAGATCGCCTCGAATTGTGCCTGGTGCTGCTTTGATTCCATTAGTTGCACCAAGCATGTCGCGAATCAGCTGAATCACTTCAACTCCCTCAACGGCCAGTGCAACGATGGGCGCCGAAGTAATGAAAGATTCTAAGCTTGGGTAGAAGGGCTTTGAAACGTGTTCAGCGTAATGCTGTTTGGAAAGTTCAGGAGTAACGCGAAGCATCTTCATCGCGACGACATTTAGTCCCTTCGCTTCAAACCTGGAAATGACTTGACCCATTAAGCGGCGTTCAACACAATCCGGCTTGAGCAAAACAAGGCTTCGTTGCAGCATTTCGATTCTTTCTCCAAGTTAGTTTTTCAATTGACAGCCACTACCGAGATAGCGGCAGCCATCAAAGCTGTCGGTGGCTTGATACTCTGCGAAAACCACCGAAATGCTTGAAGGCTTGTTGATTTTATAGTAACCCGAAGCGTTAGCGAGGATCACGCGACCCCCGCTGACGCTTCGGGTTACTTGCGGAACCGAGTTTCTCGTGGCAGTGAAAAAATTTACAAGCCCTCGACGCATTCCGCTCGCTAGATATCCAGTTTGGAACCAGCGCGAGTTTTCGGCATCTTATAGAAATCGAGCGGCTTGGCCAGTGTGCCAAACTGAATTAGTTCGCCACGTGGGATTTAGGAGCCTTGCAGTCGATGGGCGTGCGCCATCGCATCTTCTGCCATTTGAATGTACTTTCGCTCCTGCGTGCCCGCAAAGACGCGTTGGTAAGTCACGCTCATGGCGGTGAAGTTGAAGGACTGTTCGGGTTCTAACTCACAGGCCTTCAGTCCATGGGCAATCGCTTTTTCATACTGTCCCTGCAGCGTGAAAATTCGGCCGAGCGTCAAATGCGTGAGTACGTGCGAAGGATCTTCGGCCAAAATTTCTTCTAGAAGCACGACTGCTTCATCGTTCTTCCCCTCATCCTTGAGCTTCTCGGCTTGGTTGTATTTCTTGACGATGTCGCTCATTGCATTCTCTGTTTTCTGAAGTTCGTTTTTAAAGTTGGTTGTGGGCAAGCAGGCTCTGTCGGTTTACCGCCGGTCATCAATGCAAAAACGCCCGGAGTTCATCACTTCGAGCGTTCCAATTGTAGCTAAACTAGCCGGTTGCGAAACTGCGTCTCGACCTACTCGCGAGGGCGGATAACACCGGTCAAACCAGCGTAATCGACGCGATCATCGCGATGCCAAAGCGGTTGACCCCGCTCGACGCGTCGGCGAAGGATCTCAATCTTCTCCGCAGACCCAGCCGGAGCATCAGTAGGGAAGAAAAGATCATTCACTTCTGGATCGAAATCCTCGTCGTGACCGTACTTCAAAATCGCTTCAAAAACATTCTTGCAAACATCACCCATCGGGCACCTCACCTATAATATGGAAACGTTATGTCAGTAATGCGACGATATTTCGCGAATACAGTTAAGTTATCGAACGCGTAAAGCGTTGGCTGAAATGGCATTTCTGCGGCGTACAACCAGTCTCAACTCATCCTTCGAGCGACAATGCTAGCGACATACTTCGAAATCGATTTCTACGAACTCAGATTTCACAGCGCCAAAACCGCACAACAGTTCAATGACTTCTTATCAATTGCTCATGCAAATTACTCGGATGTCTGCGGCTAACCTGGTGTACAACTTAGATGGTCTACTTGAGGAGCTAAGCTCCTTTGCTCAACGACCAGATTATTAACTCGTAATTCATAAAGTCAAGCTTTTTCTTTCAAAGAAATCAGGCATCTTCAAGCCTGACGACAATGTGCCGCAGCGCACGACAACTAGCGTCGAGACAACCGATTAGACAAGTTTTGTTAACTAAACCACCCCAGTAATACGGATTCGACAAAGCGGTGCCTATCCTGCCATTGACGTCCACACAAGGGCAGTCTGATGCCTTCAACCAACTTTGGAACCGTCGACGCCACTTTTCCCCCTCAGTTGACAAAAACCCATGGCGCACTTCTGCCGCTAAACTGGTTGTTTAATGACAGAATTTTATTTATTGGTGCCGCTAAGTTTGATTGACTTGACTGGACACTTTGTAAGCTCGAATGTTGAACAATTGTCCCCGTTGTTTAGGCCATGAATGGCATACGTTTACCCTGGAACCGTGCGATGTGACGAAAACTTAATCGCCAACCAAAGTCAAATTGTTGATCACCAGACTGAGTAACGGGTGAAAACGGGAGACCGAGGCTCCGCCGAGTCTTACTAGGACGCAACCCACGCACGTCAATGTACTTGTGAACGTCCACTCGCGCACCCAAGAAGCTCGGCAGGAGCCTCGCTCTCCCGAGCAACCCCCCCAGCGATCGCAAACGCTTTTGCCGAGATTTTCCTGTTGCGCAGGCCGAAGGGCAGTGCTCAGTCCCATCTCACTTCATGAACGACACCTTGGTATTTCCAATCAGCCGATTTAGCGACAAGACCAGCTCGAACTGGATTGTTTGCCAAATACCAAGCCCTTTCATGGTAGTGTTGCAGGTTGCGAATCCGAGTGTCCCAATGATCAGTCTGCCACACGCAACTCACATCTTGATTGCGCTGCGTGAATTGCGATTTTATATAAGTGGCCCATGCATCGAATTCGACAACCGAAGGTTGCGGAGACGCCAAGAGATGAAGATGATCCGGCATCAACACATAACGACCGACCACCCAATGTGACTTGTCACGCCAAATATCCACTAGCAGTTCATGGTGATTGTCTGTTGCAAGCCATGGTCTCCGATCGTGGCAACAAATCGTGACATAGACGATCGTCGTCTGTCTAGGAGACTCATAGACGCCATGCGCCGGATGCCTGCGATTAGGCCGAGTGATATTCGAAACATTCGTTGGCTCGGGTTTAGATGCTGTCTGTAGAATTAAGTTGAGCTCGTCCACATCCGATCGAGCATTAACCCCTCTCTTAGAAGTATGTCGATCTGCGGTCATGTTATGATCTTTTCGAACGGTATTTCGGTCCGCAAAAACGATTTCACGCATTAATTTTTGCAACAGTTGTGGCCGGGATCAATCATGTAGCAAGAATTTTTCGTAGGACCACAGCCGAAACGGAATAGGTATTCTAAGACGGGTGACCGAGGTTTACTGGGACGCAACCCGCCAAGGTCAATGTACTTGGAAACGTCTACTTTTGCACAAAGCAGCCACACCGGGAGACCGAGGCTCCTGCCGAGTCTTACTCGGACGCAATCCATTGATGTTATTGTACTTGTGAACGTCCACTTTTGCACAAAGTAGCCACACCGGGAGACCGAGGCTCCTGCCGAGGCTTACTCGGACGTAACCCGTTGACGCTATTGTACTTGTGAACGTCCACTTTTCCACAACGTAGCTCGGCGGGAGACCGAGGCTCCTGCCGAGGCTTACTCGGACGCAACCCATTGACGTTATTGTACTTGTGAACGTCCACTTTTACAC
>JANNNN010000584.1:0-7753 GCA_031398555.1 Planctomycetia bacterium
ATATCCTTCACCACATGTCCTGGTCCGGTGACACCAAAGTCTTTCCTGAAGTGATGGATGAGTTAGCCATCCCCGAGATCGGATTTGACAAACGCCGCTTCATTAATGAAACCAGTCGCTTCAATCCTTCCCAGGCTGAAAATTTCAGGAAAGCATATTCTAAAGTCAATGCGGATTTCAAAAAAGCGTATCCTGCCATGACGGAGAAAGAAAAGATGAAGTGGAAGTATCAACGCTATATGCAGGATTATTTGGGTACCATTAAAGCGGTGGACGAGAATGTGGGAAGATTGCTTGATTACCTGGAGGCAAACAAGCTGATGGAGAACACCATACTCGTTTATACGTCAGACCAGGGATTTTATCTCGGGGAGCATGGCTGGTTTGACAAGCGTTTTGTCTATGACCAATCCTTTAAAACTCCATTGCTCATAGCATGGCCGGGAAAGACCAGGCCAGGAAGCCGCTCCGATGAATTGGTGCAGAACCTTGATTTTGCCCAGACTTTCCTGGATGCCGCCGGTGTAAGAGCTCCTTCAGATATGCAGGGAGAAAGTTTAGTATCCCTGCTGAAAGGCGAAACACAAAAGTGGACAAGAGATGCTGTGTGAGGGTACGGCTTGCGATGCCAAGTCTCTGGATGGCGCGATTTCGGAAATGCTTTTTACCGCTTCGGATTTTACAATCGGTGGGGCAACGGCAAGATAGAAATTCTCCGTGACATAGCGTATCAGAAGTTCGTCGACTTTTGGATCGTTCTCGATATCAATTTTTTTGCCAGCCATCAAACGCAGTGCCCGTTCAAGGTCAGTCGTCTGGCATTTCAAAGCGACCTCAAGTCGTTTCGTCTCGACGTTGAACTCCACCTCAGCGGTGCTGACGTGGAAGGGGTGGTTGGCGTGGGCTGGGCTGATGATAGCGCAGCAGACCAAGAGGATCAAGCCAACCAACTTCAGATGCCGACGGCCTATGGGCATTGGGACTAACTTTCCGGTGGGACCTTCTAACTGATCCGGTTGCTGACAAAACCAGCTTCCCGAGCTTTAAGTTTACTCCATTTTTCTATGTTTGGATAACTATTCGTGCGGTCGCTTTGGTTCGGAGTATTTTGTCTAATCGCGAGAACTGCGAAGGTCGAGGAGAATTCGCTGCCAGCTTGGATTTTCGGACGCGCAATCCAAGCTTGGATGCGGTAAAATCCCCTGTGGTGTCACTCAAGATGCCATTCGAAGCGGTAAATCCGATTGTAGGAGTTTGCGCGTGCCGGTACGAAATATCCAAATTCTGTTGCTAGTTATGTTCGTAAGCGTCGCTTGCTGCGTGCAAGCTGAGCGGCTGAAGTATGCTGGCAAGATCGGTTATGCAATCGGGTTGATTGAGCAGAATTACGTCGAAGAGGTCGATCCACAGGACTTGTATATCGCGGCCATGCATGGAATTGTTTCGCGACTGGATCAAAACTCAGCCTTCATTCCTCCGAAGAAATACCAAGAATTCCAAGAGGTCATTGAGCAGCAGTTTGGCGGTGTTGGAATCCTAGTTGAAGGACCGCCAGCGGTGAATAGATTGACAGTCGTGGCGCCGATACTTGGCTCGCCGGCATTTGAAGCTGGGATACAACCGGGCGATGTCATCCTTGAGATCAATGGAGAATCCACCGAGGGAGTCGAGGCCAACGTAGCGACGTCAAAGATGAGAGGGCCAGTAGGCGAAGCTGTTACGTTAAAAGTCCAACGGATGAATTCACATGAGACCGCTGAGATGACTATCGTTCGCGCCGACGTCCAAGTCGACTCGGTCTTCGGGGATCAAATCCAATCCAATTCGAAATGGAATTACTTTTTAGAAGAAGATCCTCGCATCGCTTACATCCGCATTACTCTGTTCGGTGAACGTACAACGGAAGAATTTCAAACAGCAATTGAAGCGATAAAGGATCACGCGAAAGCGGTGGTCATCGACTTGCGTTCGAACCCGGGCGGAATTTTAAGATCTGCTGTAGATATGTGCGATATGTTGCTGGATCGGGGAGTAATCGTGAGCACCCGTGGTCGCAATGACCAGGTCGGCATTGAACGTACCGCTGCCCATGACGTTCTTTTGCCGCTTGGTATTCCCATGGTTGTGCTGGTCAACGGGGATTCGGCGAGTGCAAGTGAAATCATGGCGGCATGCTTAAAGGACTCGGGCCGGGCCATGCTCGCTGGGCAGCGCTCTTATGGCAAGGGAACAGTTCAACAAGTCTTCGATCTGCAGGACAATCAAACGGCTATCAAAGTTACTACGGCTAAATTTTATCGCCCCAACGGAAAGAATATTCATCGTTCAGAGAATTCGACGGCGAGCGACGATTGGGGCGTAACGCCAGACCCTGAGTTGACACAAGCTATTACACCGCTGGAAGAATTGTATTTGTACAAACGATGGAATTCCCGTGGTGACCCGCGCCAGACCAGTGCCGCCGAAAAACCACCTGCTCCGCGGTGTGAAGGCGATCGGCAACTTAGCACAGTACTCGACTATTTGCAGGCGACTTTGATGGATTAACAGCCGATTGCGTGGAGCGTCCAACTTAGAAATTAGTGTTGATGGTTTCGTTGGCACGTCCCTGAGTGCTCAAAGGGCGTGGTGGTGCAAGCTCGAATCAGGCACTTCGAGTACTCAGGGACGTGCCCCCGAAAACCTTACGCAACAATTACTTTACGACTGACATGCACCGTGAACATACAGCCCTATGGCGTTCCTGATCGTCGATGGCCCCCCAAGCTGACACCGTGGTGGTTTCAGCTTGCCAGGCGTTGGCGTCGCGGAGCCCTCAAGCAACAGTTGATTGAGCGAATTGATGTTCAGGGTTTGGAGTATCTACAGTCGGCACTCGCTGCAAACCACGGCGTGTTGATGACGCCGAATCATTCTTTTCATTGGGATTCGTACTGTCTGCTCGAAGGAGCGGAGCGGTTGAAGACGCCCTTCTATTTTATGACTGCCTGGCAAGTATTTGCACAAAGTAGTTGGTTCAACTGCGAGTCGATGCGTCGTTGCGGTTGCTTCAGTGTTGATCGTGAGGGGACGGATATTCAGTCGTTGAAGACGGCTGTGGATATTATGCAGAATCGACCTCAGCCGCTGGTGATTTTTCCCGAAGGTGACGTCTATCACACGAACGATCGAGTAACGCCGTTTCGCGATGGTGCGGCGGCGATGGCCCTAATGGCGGCTCGCAAAGCGGATCGTCCGATCGTAATCATCCCAGTCGCAATCAAGCGTTGGTACACACAAGATCCGACGCCGAGCATGTTGAAAACTTTAGAAGCCTTGGAAAAACGACTCTATTGGCGCCCTCGACTCGATGCGTCCGTCCGCGAGCGAATCTTGCACGTCGCCAAGGGCTTAATCACGCTAAAAGAGCTTGAATACTTCGGCCACTGCACTGAGGGTGATCCCGTCAGCCGCTCGAAGCAATTGGCAAGTTCAGTGTTGTCGCGATGTGAGGATCGCTATTCTATTCGTGATCGTGACGGCATGATCCCCGAACGAGTTAAGGAAGTTAGGCGCCGCATTATTCAAGCCCAGCAGGAACACGCAGCGCAGGCGGCCCCCCATACTCAATCGCAATCCCAAACACAATCGCAACCCTTGGCGACCGAAGCACAGCGACGGCAATGGTCAGCCGACATGGAGGATATGTTTTTAGTCACTCAGTTGTACAGTTATCCGGGCGACTACATGGAGCAAAATCCAACTTGGGAACGTCAGGCTGAGACGTTGGACAAGTTGGAAGAAGACGCTTTGGGAGCGGCTTTTCCGAGCGTTCGCGGCTCGAGACGCGTTATTGTGCGATTTGATGAGCCTTACGAACTTCCGCGTGGCAAAGATAAAAAAATATCGCCCGCAGAGGTCACCGATCATATCGAACACCGGGTTCAAGTGATGCTCGACGAACTGAATTCAAGGCATGCTAGTGACTGAAGTCAACTCAACGATTGGACCGTTTCTCGATGTTTGCTTTACAGGGTGTTTCAAAATCATTTGGGCCAGTGCAAGTGCTCAAGCCAACAACGGTGGAATTTCGCGCGGGTGAATCAACAGTGCTGATTGGGCCAAGTGGTTGCGGTAAGAGCACACTCCTCCGCTTGTTGGTTGGCTTGATAGACGCCGACGGCGGGACCATTCAGTTTGAGGGAACGCCGATCACCAAAGCGAACATTATGCAGATGCGGCAACGGATGGGCTATGTAATTCAGGATGGCGGATTGTTTCCTCATTTAACGGCGCGTGAGAATGTCAGTTTGTTGGCATCGCATCTCGGCTGGGACAAATCGCGTAGGGATGAGCGAGTCGAAGAATTAGCAGACTTAACGAGATTGCCCCGACTGGCCTTAGATCGCTATCCAACGCAAATGTCAGGCGGCCAACGTCAGCGAGTGGGAATCATGCGAGCTCTGATGCTGGACCCCTCTGTGCTTTTGCTTGACGAACCCATGGGAGCCCTGGATCCGTTAGTGCGATTCGATTTGCAAGAGGATTTGCGAAAGATATTTCGAACTTTAGCCAAAACAGCGATCATGGTGACGCACGACATGGGTGAAGCGGCGTTTTTTGGCGATCGAGTCATGATGTTTGGTGAAGGCGAGATCGTTCAAGAAGGTCGACTCGAAGATCTGATTCAGCATCCGTCGAACGAATACGTTTCAAGGTTCATCAACGCACAGCGATTGCCTGGAGTTCAATCATGAAAAGGCTATTGCATGCGGGAGTCTCCATCGTTTTGTTCGCCATTTGCGAAAAGCAATGTGCATTCGCTGATCAGCCGAAGATCTCGGTAGGATCAAAAGCATCCACCGAATCTGTCGTTCTCGGTGAGTTGATTTGTCACTTGGCGCGCGAACAGGGGGCAAAAGTAGAGCATCGAGCCGAGTTGGGCGGTACTCAATTTTTATGGCAAGCGATGGTTGCTGGAGACATCGATGTTTATGTCGATTACACAGGCACCATTCGAGAAGAGCTGCTAGCAGAAGTTACCAAAGCGGGCGTCGAAATTCGCACTGAAGCGGACATGCGCGAAGCCCTTGCGAAAATGCATGTCCGAATTTCAGATCGTTTGGGATTCAATAATACCTATGCCTTAGGGATGCGTGATGCAACCGCCGAGAAACTTGGTATTACGACGATCAGCGACCTGCGTGATCACCCCGAGCTGAAGTTTGCATTCAGCGACGAATTCATGGAACGCAAGGATGGTTGGCGACCGTTGGCGCAAAAATACAAGCTGCTGCAAAAGAAGGTTCGCACAATGGATCACAACTTGGCCTATAGGGGACTTGATCGCGACGCCATCCAATTGACGGATCTCTATACGACAGATGCGGAGATTGAGTTTTATAAACTCAGGACTTTGGAGGACGATCAGGGCTTCTTCCCGACTTATTATGCAGTCATGCTGATGCGAGATGACTTAGAAAAACGTGCGCCGGAAATTGCAAAGTCCATTCTGCGTTTGGAGAACCTCATCGAGCCGCACGAGATCATCGCGATGACTGCTAAAGTGCGATTGGATCGTCAAATGGAGTCGAACGTTGCCGCAAATTTCCTGCGCGATGAACTGCACCTTGACATCCCGCTGAAGTCGACATCAAGTTCGTCGGAATGGATGCGAATTCTCGGTCGACTGGCAAAAACGACTTATGAGCATCTATTTCTAGTTTTGATTTCGTTGTCGATGGCCATCGTGGTCGCCGTTCCTCTTGGAATCATTTCGGCTCGCAATGAGAACATTGGCAACACGGTCCTCGGCGTTGTCGGCGTCATTCAGACGCTCCCGTCGATGGCGTTGCTCGTGTTTATGATTCCTGTGTTTGGGCTTGGAGCATTGCCGGCTATCGCAGCGTTATTCTTCTACAGTTTATTGCCAATCGTCCGCAACACATATACCGGATTGACTCAGATCCCCCAAGCGACCCGTGAATCCGCTCTGGTGATTGGGCTCGATCGAAGTGCACGGTTGCGGCTGGTCGAATTGCCGCTTGCATTGCCATCCATTCTCGCTGGGATTAAGACCGCAGCTGTGATCAATGTGGGCACAGCCACGATCGGAGCCTTGATCGGGGCAGGTGGCTATGGCTCACCGATACTTACCGGAATTCGCCTTTCCAGCATTGCGTTGATTTTGCAAGGGGCGATACCGGCTGCCGTTCTTGCGATTGTCGTTCAGTTCGGTTTCGGTTGGATCGAACGCCGCTTCGTATCGCCAGGACTGCGTAGTGAGATTTGAATTTGTAACCCCTTCGGAGTAGTTGGTGTGGAAAACGATAGCAAACATAGCGATCACCCACAGATGGCATAGCGGTCCCACAGATAAATACGCCGCTTCGAATCCTATCGCTATTATTTTGATGCGAGTGCTGCACTGGGAACTCGGGGATCCGAGGCGGCGGTTAGTGTGCCATCCTCTGCAATTGCGACACCTTGAGCCACGGCGCCGGAGCGAATTCTGACGATGGTGTGGCCGCGATCGCGAAGGGCTTGCACGACGTTTTCAGGAACCGCATTCTCGCAAACGGCTTGATCGGGTGACCATTGGTGATGCACTCGTTCTGCGGCGATGGCAGCATCGATCGACTGGCCTAGATCCAGCGTTCGGACCAGGATTTGAAGCACCGTTGTAATGATCTTTGGCCCACCGGCTACGCCGCAGGAAAACATTGGTTTGCCGGCATCATTTAGCACAATCGTCGGACTCATACTCGACAGTGGCCGTTTACCTGGCGCGACGAGGTTCGCAGCCGACCCTACTAATCCAAATGCATTTCGGACGCCGGGAGCGATGCTGAAATCGTCCATTTCATTGTTCAGGATTACGCCTGTGCCTGGCACGATCATCTTGCAGCCGAAGGACGTGTTTACGGTCTGCGTGATCGCAACCACATTCCCCTGTGCATCTGCAGTGGTTAGATGCGTTGTGTGTTTTTGCCGACCAAACAAACTTGTAACGGCGTTCGGCGGTTGTCCGTGACTTGTTACGGGCAAGGTTTTTTCCAGATCGATATCGCGAGCTCGTTCGCCTAGATACTCAGCGTCAATCAGTCCAAGCGGTACGTCAGCAAAATCGGAGTCACCCAACCAGTGCGCGCGATCGGCCATGGCCCTCTTCATCACTTCGAGCAGTAAGTGTAAACCTCGCGCGGGCGACTCGGCGAAAATCGCTCTCACGTCGAACTGGCTTAACATTCCCAGCATTTGTGCCACATGGATGCCGCCTGAACTTGGTGGCGGGAAGCCAACGACTTGGTGGCCACGATAATTGGTTTTGATCGGCGTTCGGTCTTCCGTTTTGTATGCCGCAAGATCATCGGCCCTCAGCAATCCGCCACTGTCGCGCATGAAGCGGTCGAGTCGTTCGGCAAAACCGCCTGAGTAAAACCAACTCGGACCGTTCGTTGCGATTTTGCTGAGCGTCGCACCAAGGTCGGTTTGTTTTAACAGCGTGCCGGCGACTGGGGGCATGCCTGCAGCATCAAGTAAGATGCGTCTTGATTCGGGGAATTTTGCAAGTTCATCGGCAGAGTCTCGCAGATTCTTGGCATAGTTGACATCGATTTGAAATCCGTCGTTGGCAACCTGCGAGGCTCCCAGCAATGACTCTTTCCAACCAACTTGTCCCCATCGCGAACTCAGTTGATCGAGAGCTGCGATCAGTCCCGGAACTGCAGCGGCCAAGGGGCCCAACTGGCTGAGCATTGGAGCCGGTTTGCCA
>JANNNN010000615.1:0-1291 GCA_031398555.1 Planctomycetia bacterium
TAAGACGCAGGCGTATCAGCTTGGCAGTGAGTTTGGTAATGCCAGCGTGGTTGTCGGCTTTTTCCCAGTTGAGTTCTTCCTGGTCTTGGAACCAACCGTCTTCGAGAAACTCTTGCCCTTGAAACAACATCGGTATTCCCGGAGTGGTCAGGACTAAAGCGAGCCCGAGTGTTGCTCGCTTCTGCGTGTGCCACGCATCCGTGTCCTCCGCATCGACTTCGCTCGGGATGCGTGCTTTACCATTAGCGACTTCGTCATGAGATTCCGTGTAGACGACTCGTTGGAACACATCACGGTTGTAGTTGTGATAGAGGGCTTCACGAACTTTGGACATGTCGCGTCCTGCGTTATCCGACTGAGTGATTACGTCACGTATTGGATGAACGAATTTCGCATCCCACTGGGTCGAGAACCCGGCTCCGCCCTCGATATCGGACTTGGTGATGTAGGGGTTGTTTTGCAGATCTTCAGCGATAGTGATTGCGGATGGTTTGAAGGCGTGGATTTCACGATTTATCCACTGGGTCAGCCCCCAGCCCTCGGGAATCTCCTGCGTGCCGCTCGCGTCGATACTTCTAATGTACAGAGTCATGTCGTAACGTAGACCATCCACGCGGTAGTCCTCCAGCCACATCATCGCGTTGTCGCGAATGTATGCGCGAACTTCGCCTCGTCCGTAATCGGGCCGCGTGTCGCCCCACGGAGTGGAAGAACGATGGTCATTATAAAAGTAGATTCCGCCTTTGTCGTTTTCGCTCCAGCCATCGAACTGCCAAAGGTCCAAATCGCTAGGCCCAAAGTGATTGTAAACAACATCCAAAATGACGGCGAAGCCAGATTTATGGGCTTCACGAACGAACGTCTTGAAGCCCCTTGCGCCGCCGTAAGCGGTTTCTATTGCGAAAGGATGGGCAGGGTTGTAGCCCCACGATAAATCACCTGCGAACTCGGCGATCGGCATCACTTGTAAGCAGTTCACGCCGAGTTTCTTCAAGTGGCTGAATCGCTTGATGTAATCCTCAAACGTCCCAACTTGCTCTTTTCCGTCGCGATAGAACGTTCCGATGTGCGTTTCGTAGATGACCAATTTGTTCCATGGCGGCATTTGGAAGTCGTCGTCTTGCCAATCGAAATTGGGATCGTGGACGATACTGTTACCTACCGAGTTGGTAACGTCGCGGGCGCGGGGGTCGATGCGAGTGAATATTTTTTCGCCGTTGGTAATCTCGTACCTGTATTCGTCTGCAACTTTCGCATTCTCGATGCGAGCAAACCAGCAACCACTATCTTC
>JANNNN010000620.1:0-15902 GCA_031398555.1 Planctomycetia bacterium
GGAGTCGTCTTGCAACTGTCCCAGAGCTGGCCGCCGTTGCTACAGCCGTTGATTTCAATACTTTGCACGGTCGCACGAGCCCCGTAAACCGCAGCTAGTTTTCAAAATCAACCCAGTCGCTGACGCAGCGTCCGTCAGGGACTGCCCCCATGACTAGTTCGGCGTCATTTAGCCATAAGCTATGCTAGCAGCCGCCTGAATCCGGCCGGTTTCTCACGAAACCACGTACTTTGCGAATGCACGCATTCCAACTCTCCGGTGATGCCCCCCTGCCCTGCCTCTCGCTTGGGACTTCTTGACGGCAAGTTTCTGTTTACTTCAGTTGGCCAACTTGGTATGTCGATTAGGTATGTGGTGTCCAATTCGACGCAATCGTGCGTTTCGCACTGCACTTATAAACGCCAAACTGACCATTTCCTGCGAGCATCCTAAGCATGTTAAGAACAGCCCTGTCGGTTACACTTTGCGTCACTATTCTCCCAACACTTCTAACGCCTACTGCTTGTGGACAAACTCGAACCGGTCAAGGTGCCGTAGTCGGTGGTGCTACCGGTGCAGTGATCGGCGGGATCATTGGCCATCAAAACCATGAGACACCCGAAGGCGCTCTGATCGGCGGAGCTGTAGGCGCAATCGCTGGTGGACTCATCGGTCGTAGCCAAGATAATCACATCGCCCGTGATCGCTACAATCAACAGCAAGCCTACAACCAAGGGCGATATGTTCAGCAACAAGCCGTCATGGCTTCCGGCGTTAACATGAGCGATGTAATCTCCATGTCGCGTAGCGGTCTTAGCGAACAGTTGATCATTAGCCACGTGAATACAAAAGGTGTTCAGCGTCGCCTTGAAGTTTCAGAAATCATCACCATGCACCAACAAGGTGTAAGCGACTATGTGATCAGTGCCATGCAATCAGCTCCGCTGGCCACTCAAGTCGCGGCCCCCTACCCTACTCAGCAAATCGTAACACAACCTTCGACCGTAATTGTGCGAGAACAACCTGTTTACTACAGCACACCCGTGATCACCGAGACTTACTACCGTCCAGTACCAGTTTATGGTCATGGTCACTCCCATTACTACGGACCACGCGGCCACTTCTAACCGCAACCCAGCCATAGCCTAGGCTTCCAGCCTGGGAACGCAACTTACTTCATCATGGCAAAGATTGATGATCGCAATTTGAAGAAATCATAGGTCGGCAACTCGCTCTGGCCCGGCCGCGAGACGCTCCCTCTGGCGTCCTAAACTAAGAACTAAGAACGCCCTTCACCAATTCCTCAATTTGCTCCTCCGAGATTCCAATTGGCAAAACGACGATTTCTCCGAGGAGCTCTGTTGACGACGGCAGTACCATAGCAGGCTTGCGAGCTACGAAGGTCAACGTCGCATCGGCTTTGAAAGTATTCATACTCAGTTCGCCAGTCCTCGCGTCCCAGCCCGTCGGTATGTCGATCGCAACCCGCTGAGCCGCCGCTTGGTTCGCCAGTCTTATCCAACTATCCAATGGCGCTTTCGGTTCACCAGACGCTCCCGTACCCAACATCGCATCGAGGATTACGTCAGCTGACCCAATCCATTGCTTAAGTTGAAGTTGCTGCGACGAGTCTTGTCGCTCTTCATCCCAAAGAATCAGATTGCGACCACCGCCAGCGATCAAAATTTCAAGATTGGCCCGAGCATCACCGGACATTTTTTCAATCGGACCTAGTACCGCAACCCAGCAGGTCCAGCCGAGCACTCGCAAATGCCGCGCGATCGCAAGCCCATCGCCACCGTTGTTGCCACGCCCGCACAAGATGACTGCCTTGCCGCCATCCGGAAAACGATTCTCAAGCCACTTAACACAACCCGTCGCCGCATTCTCCATAAGCACCAGTGAATTCATGCGATAGCGCTCGATCGCCACTCGATCCACTTCACGAATCTGTTCGACAGTCAGTATTCGCTCCGACAACTGCTTCCAGGCTGTACTTGTTCGGATCATTGGTTATCATCGATTATGAAGGTCGCATTGACTGTGAAGGTAGAGCTGGTTTCGTGAGCAACCGGATGCATCAAAAGTGACGTTCAAGTCCAACCGGTTTCTAACGAAACTAGCTACATTGCATCCGTATTACACCAGTTTCGAAACTCTAACTCATTCAAGACTATCATGCCACTCTACGAATACCAATGCAAAGAATGCGAACGCGAATCCGAAGTGCTTGTGCGCGGTGCTGAAAAGCCCGAATGCCCAGCCTGCGGGTCAAAGAAAATGGAAAAGCTACTGAGTGTTAGCGCCGCGCCGAACACTAATGGTTCGAGCCTACCGACCACTTCTGCATCGCAAACTTGCGGCCGTCCACAATGTGGCTCTGGTTGCATGTATGAATAGCCCAAGTGGCGTATGTTTCTCTTGCGTCTTGTTAGATGTGTAAGCTTCCAGATTGCGTCTTCTTTTTCTAACCGTCGCAAGCTGGAAGCTTACGCCACTTAACTTTTCAAATCCGCCAGTGCCGCGCGTTCAGGCCGCTGCTTGTAAAATTCGTCCAGCGGATAGCAGCCGCTGACCATTCCATTCCGTGGTGCCGTCGTGCATTCGCTAAACGTTCGGCAAATGAGTTTGCGTTCGGATTGTTTCCCCGCCAACGAATCGGCTGGCATGCGAGGGTACGACAACACCATCCGACCAAGGCCAACTATATCAACAAGCCCCTCGCGCACCGCGGCTTGTGCGACCAGTGGCAAGTATTCTTGCAGGTACGTGTAGCCGGTACCGACTAACGGCAAATCGGGGATCAGTGTTTTAATCTCAGCGACCGTTTGAATCTGACGCGAGACACCGACCAGCGGATCTTCAGGAGGCTGGTAGCCATCGCTCGGTGGAAAAATGGCCGGACGTTGAATATGCGGATTGTAGTAAGGGCTTCCGCACGAAAGGTTGACGGCTATCACGCCCAAATCACGTAACCACTTGAGCAATTGCACCGGCTCTTCCAAATCGATCTGCATCGGATCGACGGCGCTGTTGCCAAATCCATAAATGTAAGGCTGTTCTGTGGGCCATGGCATGGGTGTCCCGACATCGCCTGATTGGTGAAAGGGCAACAAATCAAAGATGCTCAGTCTGACACCAATCAATAATCCAGGACATTCGCTCTTCACCCGTTCAATGATCGTCCGCAAAATTAGCGACCGGCCGGACAAGTCGCCACCGAATTTTCCAGGGCGAACTCGCGCACTCAAAAATTCGTGCAACAAATAACCGTGACAAGCTTTCACATCGACAAATTCAAATCCAACACGCTGCGCCAACTTGGCCGCTGACACGTAGCGGTCGATCAATCTCTCCAAGTCGCTATCAGTCCAAACAACCGCATCATTCTTTGCATCAATCTTGAATTTTGCATCCAACAGCGGATGGTGGTAAGCGATCCTTGGCTCCCATTTTTTAGGATCATTAGGTTTACAAAAGCGTCCGGAGTGCGTTAATTGCAGTCCCACGAGCAAATCATCGATACTGCCGCAGTGCTCGCGATGAGCCGCTTGCAAGGTAGTTAACAGTGTTCGCAAACCCGCTTCATTCGATTCCGTCGCCAACGTTTGATTCGGATTGGCTCGCCCGTCAAGTTGCACAGCTGCCGCTTCACCGCCCCAGATTAGCTTCGCACCGCTTTCGCCAAACCGCCGCCAGCGACGAAGAGTCAACTCTGTTGGCGTGCCATCTTTATTCGCATCCCAACCTTCCATCGGATGGATGCACCATCGGTTTCCAACTAACTTGGAACCAAGTTGAATTGGCGCGGCGAGCGGCGAGCCCTGTTCGGCAGAAAGCAACTTCTCATCGCACGGAAGCGAAATACCCAATTCCTTTAGTCGCTCGCGAAAACGCTCAACCGTCTTCAGCTGAGCGACCTTTACATACTTGGTTGCTTTGGGTTCTGCCATCGAACGCACTAGTCTTCTTGCTCTAGAGTCAATTGCACATGTGACAGCCGGAACGTACGTCGCGAACCGTCTGAAAAGAACTCGACAGTCACCGCTCGCTTCGGCCCATTGCCGCTCGCCTCTGTAATACGCCCAATTCCGAATTGAGGATGGGTCACGACGCAGCTGGGTTTGTATGCCGACCAGCTACGCAAACCTGTCTCAGAATCGCTCCTAACATCGGCAACTTGCGACCCTAGCTTAACTCGCTTGCCGAGTTTTGCTAGCCGATTCTGCAATTCCTCTGCGGGCAATTGACATGCATCGTCAAAGTCCATCGAGCTGTTATCGAAGTCGTCCGAGCTCTCGATTTGGCTGAATTCGTCGTCGCCAAAACCTGAATGGCCATGGTAGTCGTCGTCCAGATTTTCAGTGTGATCCAGAACGGTTAATTCGCCGCGCGGCAATTCCATGAGAAACGAACTCGGGACGCCAGAACCTTGATTCCCAAAACCGCGGCTTTTCGCACAACTCAATTGCAAGTGATCCTTGGCTCGGGTGATACCGACGAACAGCAGCCGACGCTCCTCTTCGATCGCCAGTGGATCTTCCTTCGTCCTCGCATGAGGCAATATATTTTCTTCAAGCGCGATCACAAATACGATCGGAAACTCCAGACCCTTCGCCGCGTGTAAAGTCATCACAGTCACCACGTCGCTATCGGTCTTCAATCGATCCGTATCGGATTGCAGCGCCGCGTATTCCAAGAAAACTTCCAGCGAGGATCGCTCTTCTCTCGCATCGGCATCATGATCCAATTCATTCGCTTCAGCCAACAACTCGTCGAGGTTTACCGACAGTTCGTGTGCATCCGCTTCACTTGCCGCTGACTTTGTCAAAAATTCGCGATATTGAGTGAAATCAATTGTCGACTGAATCAACTCGAGCAATGAACCACGCGACAGCGAACAAAGTTGATCGTAGATCTTGAGAAAGCCCGCAATGGCCGAGCTCGCTCGCTTCGCAAAGCTACTGGACTGGACCGCCATTCGGCAAGCTTCCAGCAGAGTGACTCGCCGTCGCGCTGCCAACTCCGTCAATGTCTCGATCGTCTTCTTGCCGATCCCACGCGGCGGAGCGTTGATGGCCCGCACCAAGGCAATATCGTCCGCCGGATTGTTGATCAGCAATAGATAAGCGACTAGGTCTTTGATCTCTTTGCGCAGATAAAATCGAAAACCGCCGATCAGTTGATAAGCCATCTGTCGGCGCAGCAGAGCCTGTTCGATCAATCGCGACTGCGCATTGGTGCGATACAGTATCGCTACATCTCGCAAATGGTAGTCGCCTTCGTTTACAAACGCAGCGATTTGATCCGCCACATCTTCGGCTTCTTGCTTCGCGGTTCCATAGATGCACAAACGAACCGGTCGACCGCTTTCTCGCGAAGGGACTAAGACTTTTTCTTTGCGAAATTCGTTGTTGCGAATCAGGCAGTCTGCGGCTGAAAGAATTTCCGGGGTGCTTCGATAATTCTGTTCCAGCCTGACGACTCGCAAATCCTTATAGTCGCGTTCAAGATGGGAAACGTTCTTCAAGTTCGCGCCCCGCCAACCGTAAATCGACTGGTCGGGATCACCCGTCGCAACCAAGTTCGGATAGTCGATACTCAAGTGCCGAACGATAACGTACTGCGCGAGATTTGTGTCTTGATATTCGTCGACCATCACGTAGCGATACCTTGCGTCGAGCTGCTCGCGCAAGTCGGGGCTTGATCGCAACAGAGTGGCTACATGCATGAGAATATCATCAAAATCCACTGCACCGCATTGGATCAACCGGCGCTGATAGAACGGATAAACCTGCGAGACCGAATGCTCGTCGCTCGAGAGCGCTTCGGCTTGAAGGATTTCGGGTGTCACCAAGCGGTTCTTAAAGTAGCTGATACGGCTGGCCAGCTTGCCGAGCGACGTGTGCGACATGTCGAATTTGGCTTCTGCGACTGCGTCCTTAAGAGCCGCTTCGGCGTCTTGCACGTCGTAAATGCTAAAGCCGTCGGGCAACCCCACCAGCCTTGCATAACGTCGCAAAATTCTAACACAGAAACTGTGAAACGTGCCCAGCCAAACATCATCGTTGCCCACTAGGCGTTGCAGTCGGCCTCGCATTTCCTGAGCGGCTTTGTTGGTAAACGTTAATCCGAGGACGGACGTGGGGCTAATGCCTTGTTCTAGTAGATAAGCGATCCGATGGGTGATAACGCGAGTTTTACCGCTGCCGGGCCCAGCTAAGACCAAGAGTGGCCCGTCAACGTGTGTCACGGCGGCCACTTGCGTTGCGTTCAATCCATGAATCAAAGTCGAATCAGTTGTGCTCATTGCTTCCGTTGGTTGCTAGCAAAGTGAATTCGCGGAATTGTGAATTCAGAAACGTTGTGAATTCGTGGACTAGCGGAACCCATAGCTGGTTTCGTGAGAAACCGGCGTTGAGGTTTGTCCGCCATGTATCGCACAGTGGAGTAGGATCATCTGCCGACTACCGTTATACTCTTTGCCCAGCGGCTTCGGAACGAGCCGAAGCGTAATCACAAATAGCGATTTGACCCAGAAGGACCTAACATGTCGCGCACTCGCATTCCCCTAAGTCAAGCTGAAGAGCACGCTCGATTGCTCCGTGAACGGCTGGAACTGAGCACGGCCGAGATTGGTTTGACCGTCCGCACCACCAACTGCCTTGAAGAACGCGGTATCTTCACCGTTCGCGATCTACTTCGCAGCACGCCGAAGGAATTGCTGAGCATTTCTAACTTTGGTGAAAAGACACTTGAAGAAGTTTACATTGCACTCGAAAAGATCGGCTACCCAAGACCTAGCCGCCGCGCGGTAAGCACGCCGAAGTAGCACTCGGGCTTCATGTTTGAGTGCGTCGTGGCCTGGGCTTGGTCACACTTTTCGTGGGTGAGCTTTGAGTATCAAGCTTTGAGTTTAAACGTTTGACCTCGAGCTTTGATCTGAATAGCTTCCCCTCGCCCTGTACCGGGGACTGTCTGGAGTCGTAGTGGGATTCGCCAGAATTCCCTGTGAATGGGATTTCTGGGACTGACAACTCCAGAGTTTCCGTTTAAGCGAGGTTTTGTTCAATCGGGAGAACGAGCCTCTGCCGAGGCTTACTCGGACGCAACTCGTCGACGTCACTGTACTTGTGAACGTCCGCTTACGCACACAAGAAGCTCGGCAGGAGCCTCGCACTCCCAATAAAATTGCAGTCAATTCCAAAGGGAAAGTGAGAGACCCTCTTAGCGAGTAGGCGGGGCCGATTCTCTAACCACTGCACCTTGCGATTCATGAAGCACAAGAATCGCAAAGCGATCGACCGTATCCAGCGCCGATGTACTGAGCGTGGCATAGTCGAATTGACCTCGCAAGTCGGTGTAGCCATCTTTGTAAAACTTGATGCTGCCATCCTTATGCCTCGCATAGACCTTTACGTAGGCCTGCTCCAGCGGACTACGACCTTGAGCCGATAGGACTTGGACTCGTCCAAAGGGTTCGACAACGGTCACAGCTAACGAATTGGCTGTAACCACCGTGCTACGCGAGACACCGCGCGAGGTCACTTCAACTAACAAGTTGCGATTCCTCAATTGAGCCGGCACCTCCAGGCGACGCGATCCGATGGCATTTTCTAACGCCACCTTTTCACTAACGTTCGGCTCAATCACAGGCACCTTATCACTACTGCGAGCCACAAATGGATTGCGACTGAACAGCAGCTCAATGTCCATCAAATAGTAGTTGACTTTCAGATCGGCCAAGTTGCGATACTCGATCGACAAATTGCCGTCCTGATTGGCCAAATCTAAAGTCGGCGTTTCTGCAGCGGCTTCAGCCTGTGTGGCTTCGCGACCATCGGTCAACATCCGCTGCTGCCGATTGGAGTTGCCGTCAAGCGACGTGACGCTGGCGATATCCTGACCGGCTTGCAGCGCTTTGCGTTGACGAACGTGATCGCCGACTTGCGTGAAAAGATCTTTCCACATCAGCACGGGATACTCTGCGTATCTACCAGCCAACTCCGCCGCTTGGTCATACTCGCCGCGATAAAGACCAAGGTAAGCTGCGAAGTAGTCGTACTGCATTTTCGTCGTCAGCTTGTCGGAATCCACTTTGCCAAACCAAGCGAGAGCGTCTTCGATCCGATTCTGGAGCAACATGTAGTAACACACTGCCAACTGTTGGTCGTTGTTGACCATTCGTTGATGTGCGATGACATTCATGAGCTTTTGGTACTGGACGAACAAGCCGTCGTTAAGGATGACCGATTTGGCACCCAGCCGATGAATGCGGGCTACGACCAGCGGTTTGTAATCCAGATGCTCGTAACTCATCTGCTCACGAACATCAATGTTCACTAGTGGGCTGGCAACGACCGCACCGAGTTGCCCGATAAAGTCAGGCCGATTCTGCAACAGTTGTTGAATCTGCACCAAGTCATTGTGGCGGACGGCGTAAGCCCATAGACTCTGCACGAAGATGTTACTCGCCGCCAATTGACTGGTAACTTGCTCAAAAAATGCCTTGTCTTGCATTCGAAATGCGATGCGATCAAGATCAATCTTTTGCAAGTTCGCTGTCTTTAGAAACGCCAAGACTTGCGCTGACGTTCCCCAGTCAGCGATGTAGCTCCACGTGGTCTCGTCGACCGATTCGGGTTTGGCCAGAACACGATGCGATTTGGATTCAGCAGCGATGACATGTTTGCCTTCGCTGCTAATCTGAGAGCCATAGTGTTCGTAGTCGCCTTCCGCCGGGAAGTAGAACACGTATTGAACTTGGGCTGTACTATACGGTGCCAATTCAATTGGCGTATTGCGAGTGACCTTGCCCGACGCGAGCGGTAGCGCGCCAGCCGGAATCTGAGTTAACACCTGCACCAAGCGTTTGGTGTTGGTTGGGTTGGTGACGACGACGTTTACTCGGTAAGGCATGCCCCGCAGCAGTGGCCCTTGAAGTGGTCGGTTGGCATCCTCGCTCGTGTTGGGCTGAGCGAGGTATACGTCCTGCCCCACTAAGATGCTTTCGTTTTCGCCCCCCTGCCCTGCCCTTTCGATGCTCTCAACAAACGCGATGGCTGCTGATTTGGCATTTAGAGTCAAGTGTTCGTTTTCGATTAGAACTTCAGGCGAAGTTCCATCAAGCGGCAGATCGATCACTGCCAAAGCACACAGCGCTTCATTAATCGAACTGGTTGGCAAGTCGAGCGAGCTAGGTAGGAATGGTCCATCGCCGACTTTCTCCAAGTACTCGCGCCAAAAAGGACCAGCTGGAATCAGCGCAGCCGTTTGTCCTTGCAAGCGAACACGATAGTACTGTGTCTCGGCCCATTCTCGCGTTTGGTCGAGCGTTGCGAACATTTCTGCTCGCTTAGAATTTGCCTCTGCTTTCCGTTCCAACCCCAGAGCTCCACGCATTTGCTTTCTAAGCGATTCCTTTTCGCCTTCAGCCAATCGTCGTGCGTCGCGTTTGTCTGCAGGCGCGTCGTAGGCCGCGTCTGGCTTGTTGGAAGCCCCACTAGGCCCTCCTCCACCAAAATCTTCTGCTTGAGCACCAAAACGGAAGTGATTGTCCACGCTATTCATCGCGTCAACAAACCCAATTTCAGAACCGTCTTTCAACCCTACAACTGCCCCAGCGCTGCGACCAGCATCGAGTGCCATTCCTCGCAAAGCAACTTCAAATCGGCGCGAACGCCATTGAGGGTCGAGTGGATTTGCATTCACTACATCGCTCATCCATCGATCGGTGCCGACCTTTCGCGTCTCGATTCTTTGAGCCAGTAAGATACGCTCGAGCGTATTTAATCGCTGCACGCGCCACAGCTGATCGTAGCTAGCCAGGGACTCGCCGAGCAACCACAAGTCGACCAATTGCTTATCAAGCTTCTGAGCAATAAGCGGACGAATCACCGATTCAAAGAATTTGCGATCCTTGTGATACAAAAAGAAATTCAGCTCATGACAAGCCAATTCGTTGTAGCGAGAACGCCGTTCACCATCCGACATTTGATGCCACTTCGCGACGAAGCGGAACTTATCCCACTCAGGATTCGCGAGCAGAGTTCCATACAGTCGATAAACGTCGCCGATGGCTGAATACGTTTGAACGCGACGAGTGCGCGGGTCGCCAATTAATTTCTTCTCATTGGCCGGAAGCACTTCAACTCGCTGAGTCTGCGCCAAATGCGTATCACGCGAGAATGCCGCCCGCAAACGTTGATCGCGCACCAACAGTTCAGGCTCTGGCAATACGACCTGGCGCGAGTCTGATGCCGTTGCGTGAATCGCCAGAACGGTAATGGTGGAGTATCCCTTCAACATGTTGATTGGGATACTTACCTTGCCATTTTCTATCGCAATATTCGCTGCCAGCGCGCTTGGATTGGCAAGGAAATCAAAGCTCTTCCAACTTTCACTTGACGCAATTTTCGCGTCCAGCTCCGCTCGACTCATGTCTGGTACTGGTGACGCAGGCATTGCGGATCGCGCCATCGGATCTCCGGCGACTGCCGTTTGGTCTGTATTGCTCGTCGTGGATATTTCCCAAGGCTTGATAAGCAACGTTGGCTGAGCCAGCATGTTTCCTGGGTACTTCGCAATTCCTTGTCGCTGAAGAATGTAGCTATACTCTTCATCTAGTCGCAGTGAATCCACGAACATGCTCAGCGCAGGCATGCGAAACTGTTGCATCAACGGCTGGTGCGGCAGTTGCACTTGGGCTCCGCGCAAGACCTCCGGGTACATCGGATTAGCGAGAAGATGAATTCGCGTTGACTCCTCTGCACCGGAAACCTCGACGACTAAATTGTCCCCTTCGATAACCGCTCGACGGATGACGATCGGCGCTAGACTTGCGGCTTGCAGAATGCGATGCTTGGCCGCTATCATTGTGTCGCTGGATTTGGCGTCAGCCACGACAATACGGATTCGCTGCCCGGTTTCGTAGTCATTGAGTACATAGTCACCGGCTGGCAAACCGCTGATCTCAACCGCCCCACCGGCTGCCTTCAATTTGTTAGCGTGCGAAGAATGTTGCACGCCGCGCCGCGTATCGAACAAGGTAAATCGATCGACTTCTGACGCATCTTTACCAAGAGGCAAAACGATCTTGCTATCAAGTCCCGCATGAACTACGTCCGGCCAGCTACGATGAAAGCGATGCAGTTGAAACTGGCTGGCTTGTACACCCTGAGCGCTAACTGTGAAGTTACTAACGTTCTCAAGCGCACCGAGTTCGATGACTCCTCGTTCATTGCTCGCCAGGCTAATTCCAACTGGCGATACAAATCGTTCAACTTTCACCGAGACTGAAACTGGCAATCTACCGATAGGTTCACCGTTACGACCGAGGACTAACAACCGATAACCAGCCGGTGTCTGACGCAAGAAGAAATCAGCGATCTGATCCGATTGCTGAATCCCGTTACAGCTCATCGTATAGTTGGCCGATACATTTTGACGCTCGTCGCGATTTTGATTGTAGACGCGTCCGCTAAGTTGAAACGCCAAGCTCGCCAACCGCTGCGGTACGAGGAACTTGTGCACAAAATCGTCACCATCGTCCAGGTCCAGTGAACTGACAACTTGCGTGGTTGCAATACCTTCGACATCGGTGGCCGTAATCGTCAGCAAGGGTTCTTCGAGCAGCTTGATGCTGATCGGTCGGCCGTTGCAATTCAGCCTGGCACGGATAGCCAAAGAAGCCTGCGTGCCCGCAACCAGCGTCTGTCGGTCCAGCAAAAAGCCAGCTTGCAATTCATAGGTTTCGCTGCGATGCACAAACGCTTGTAGTGAAGCGAAATCACTATCGACGAGCATCAAGTTGCGAGACACCGACTGCTCGGCGAAAGGCAAAATCACTTTGCCGCTGGCATCGGGTTCGTAAGTTCGTCCACCGCTTTCGATATGAGCGGTCTTGAGCTGCTCGCCTGTTTCGTCAACGATTTTGAAGACATGTCCTGCATCGCCCATTCGCTCCAGGGCAACCAAACTTCCCTTCTGAATGACCGCCCGGCATCGCTGACCGCCTCCCAGTAAATCGATAACCCATACACCTCGCCCACTCAGGTCCGGCAGCGCGATCGACTCAGCATGCCGCAGTTGAGCCGCCTGCGAGTAATCGATTTTTCGCTCAACGTTGGCAACCAATCCGTCCAGGTCGATGTCAGTGTTGATTGGCTCTTGCCGATTGCGATAGTGATTCAGCGTATTGATTTTGTAGATTTTTACAATCAACTGCGACACGTTCTTCAATTCGACTTGCAGGTTGACTTCATCGGTTGCGCCGAATTGGTGCTTGTTCTGTGAAGCAAAGCGGAGTTCGACACGTTCACGAAGAGCTTTTTGCTGCGTTGCGGAAAGCTTGGCGTACCAAGTCGCTGAATCTCCAACGCCGTTCAAGATTTTTGTTTCCGCAAGGACGCGTACGAGGTACTCGCGGTTCAAGAATTTGGCGAATGCGTCTACGTTCTCAGCGTCTTTCAAAAAATACTCCAAGTAACGTTGCACCAATTGTGAGTCGTCCCCGACGGGGGGCAGCGCAACTTGCGGATTCATCACATAACCAAGTTCCACCAGTGGCGGCGCGGCATTTTTATACCGCGCTAGGTCATAGTAGAACGCATTGCGTGGTAGACCGAGATACTCGATGAATAGCGCTCGGTCATACTTCGCTTCGCTCAAGTCAAGTTTGAGCAAATTACCGATTACCATCGCTTTAAAACTGTTTTGCGAAACAGGCAGTCGTCGCGCCCACGCAAGCAAACGTTGCAAGTAAGCTCGCAGCTCAGCTTTATCCGTTAATGAACTTCCCTCTGACGGAGCCAATCGCGCCGCGTAGGAGCGCACAAAGTTGTCTTGTTCTAATAAGTTTGGTCGCAGTTTAAGCAGCTGATCCAGCTGCGACAGCGTCAACTGCTGATGAATCGGCGCCCAGCCAAAACCCGCCGAGTCCTTCATCGCCAACTCTTCAACGATGCGTTCTACCAACTTCGGTAGATCCGCTCTATCAACTCGCTGCAAGATCGCTCGCAATTGATCTGGAGCCAGCTCACGCTCCATAACGAGTGCTAAGCCCCTCGTTTCGATTTGATTCAAGGAACGATCTTGAACGATAGCTCGCTCTAGCATCTTATCGGTTGCAAGGAGTGCGTTGTCCAACGCACTAGGCAACTCAGCGGCGCGATCTTTCGAGGGCGGAGCGTGGTTGAAGTTGAGCCCCAATCGATCGCGCAGAAAGTCGAGTGTTCGCTGCGGGTTCTCGTTATACGTCAGCAGCATTTGCCGCGCTGACATGTTGACAACTTGCGATGTGTCGCCCAGCTTGGCTCGCCATTGTTCGATGACCACTTGAGCCTTAGCGAACTCACCTTCATTTTGATGATGTAGGCAATAGTAGTAGAAGAACTCTTCGGTCCCTGGAATCAAGTCTGCCAGCGCAGCTCCACGGTCGGGCGACAGCGCGAATTTTTCCACAAATCCTACTTCTTGTTGACCACGCACCCAACTTCCTCCGCTTAGAAGTCCGAGAAACAATGCCAAGGAAAATTCCAGCAGTTGGCGCCCAGTGGAACGATTGCGATTCCGGACTAGCTGGTTTCGTGAGAAACCGGTTGCGATGGAAGTAACTTCGCCGGAGGTGAGTACCACGTTCGTCCGGTTTCTCACGAAACCAGCTACAGACAATGCATCTCGCTCAATCGCGTCACTAAGTTGAAACGCTGCACTAATTTTCATCATGACATATTCCCGTGGTCGCACAGAAAGGATGCGAAGTTATCGTGGCTGACGTTCTCGTGGCTGACGCCGCTAGCGTCAGTTAGGACGCTGGCAGCTTCCGCCACGTGTGAAGTTTGGCTTTTTTATTGTTCCGAAGGTTCTGTCAGCCGATTTTAGCCCAAAAAGTGAGCCCATTCTCACAGCGAGTCAGGGCAGAAATCCCTATAAACGTATCGAACTGAACCGATCGGCAAGAGGCTAGACGCCAGCTCGGGATTTCTAGTTCCCGGCAGTTTTGAGCTGGTTGGCTGGTATCTCAATTGTTCCAAGATCATTTAGACCTCGGTCTAGTTTGAAGGTGATCCTACGAAGCTCGAGAGTTCGTTCCAGTCCGTTGTGTATTACCGATCCAATGGAGGCCGTGGCCTCGTGCCAGAGTTGAAAAGCATTTTCCCCGGTGGGCAAATTGTCGATCTCAAGGATGCCTTCGATCCTTCGAAGGTACGTCGGAAACCCATGAGTATGCGGGGAGACTTTTCGCCAAAATGAGTACGAGCTAGGCGAATACGCATACTTGAGAGTACCCCTTCGGCAATCAATGAACAACGCTTAGCATTGAAGCTCGGGACAAATGGTCCCAAGCTAAGCCTATTTCACCTGCGATGCACTAATTGGCATTACGCCCAAGTCGCGAGCCTCAGAAATCGAAATCAATTGCGTGTTGGGATCATCTTCCGATTCGAACGCTGCTTCATTCTCGAGATAGGTAGCTTTACCTTGCTCGAGGGCTGCGACGAACGTTTTGTACGAAGCCGCGAACTCATCTTGCTTAAGCTTATCTGGCAAGTTAGCGAGATCTCCAATGGACTTGAGGTTGTCGCTTCCCAACATGGTTGTTTCTAGAAAGAACATCGTCTTGTCTTCTGCGTTTCCGTCTGAGAACCCCAAGAAGCAATGACCAGGTACCATGACCAAGTAAGCATCGAGGCCGATCTTCCGCAGAATACTGGCCATCATGACCGAACCATCGACACAGTTGGCTTGTGACGCTTGAACTGAATCATCGAGGAAGCGAACCGTTTGAGCGTACACAAACTTGCATGGAAGAGTTGTTGAGACGTCGCTGTACTTGATACCACGACGCTGGAGTGCATTCCAGACTGCGAACACTTGCGAGATCACTTCATCGACACTTCCACTTTGGTAACCAGTGAAGCTGTCGATCAGTTTTGGTTCTCTTGCGGCAGTTAGAGCATCTTTGAGAATGCCATCAATCCAAGGATGGTTTTCGTTTACATAGGCGGCGAACGTAACGGAGATATCTTCGAGGTTTTCGTCATCGTCGCTGAGTTTGACATAGAAAGGGCAATCATTGATCGAACGAAGCTGGATGGTCTCATCGATCTCCGAAATAACCTCACCATCAAGGGTGACTTTGATCTTCAGATTTGCTGGGGTTTGCTGAGTGCATCGGCGGAGAGCTGAGTAATCCCAATTGGCTTTCGGATAAACTTGAATGACTTCGTATTCATTTTCGATTACACCTTCCCACTTGGACTTCTTAAGAAATCCTTCACCGATCATCTCGACTTTGATACTTGCTCCTTCAGCAACATCGTAGAGCTCCACACCGATGCTTCCGTTCTCATCGCCAACAAGGGGCATCTCATCGTCTTCGAGTTCCGGATCTTCGTCGGACTTCTTATCTTCTGCCCGCTGTTCGTCGCCGTTCCAGTCGACTGACGTTGTAGCAATGATATAGCTTGGAAATAGATCGTTGCCGGTATAACTGACGAATGCAGCTGATGGATCGTCCGCAAGCAAGACAGACGAGATCGAGCAAAAGCAAACGAACAAGGAACCCGAGAGTTTATTCATCTGAACTACCCCAAAGAAGTAAGCTTCATGACAGAGTTTTTGGACGCGCCCAAGCACATAGACTCTGCGACGGGAAGCATAGGTCAGAAATGTGGAAAAACGAAGATTTCAGTGGCAGCTATTAGAAATCTCAATTCTATTTATTCCACAATCTCGGTTTGTATCGATTTTTCTGAACTGGTAGGGATAGCAGCGGTTCCCGAAAGGGCCGCGAGTTTTCGATCAGGCTACAGAAACCTGTCGGGCTTTCGGCCCTTGCGATCGATTCCTATGCATATGACTAAGGACACAGGCCGCTAGCTACGGCTGATGGTTCACCGTATAGCGCTCAAGATACCCGA
>JANNNN010000639.1:0-2508 GCA_031398555.1 Planctomycetia bacterium
ACCTCGTGACACCGGAATCGAAGACACAGTACATCAGCGAAGCCGAAAAGGAAGTGATGAAGTTCAAGAAGCGTCACGACCGCGGGATCATCACGCAAGCTGAACGTTACAGCCAGGTTCTGGATCTGTGGACGCATGCTCGCGAAAAAATCACTAAGGACATGATGCAAGCCATGGAGCTGGACGACCATCTGGGTCCATGGTATGTGAATCCGGTGTTCTTGATGGCTCACTCGGGTGCACGGGGTGGTATCGAGCAAATTCGACAGTTGGCTGGTATGCGCGGTCTGATGGCCAAGCCGACAGGCGAAATCATCGAAACGCCGATCAAAGCCAACTTCCGCGAAGGTCTAACAGTACTCGAGTACTTCTCCAGTACCCACGGTGCTCGTAAAGGTTTGGCGGATACGGCCCTCAAGACCGCTGACTCCGGTTACTTGACTCGTAAGCTGGCCGACGTGGCACAAAACGTTGTGATCACCCTGCAGGACTGCGGAACCACTCAAGGCATTACCAAGGGTGTTGTTTATCGCGGCGAAAAAGTGGAAGTGCGTTTGGCGGATGCGATCAAAGGTCGCGTTTCACGTCAGAACATTGTTAATCCAGTGACCGACGAAGTGATCGTTCATGAAAATGAGATGATCACCATGGATATCGCTCGCAAGATCGAAGAAATGGGCTTGGAGAAGATCCAAGTGCGCAGCCCAATGACATGCGACGCGTCGCTCGGTGTATGCCGCGCTTGCTATGGCATGGACATGTCGACTGGTGCACAAGTCGAAGAGGGCATGGCCGTTGGTATCATCGGTGCTCAATCGATCGGTGAACCTGGAACGCAGCTAACCATGCGTACGTTCCACATCGGTGGTGCGATTAACTTGAGCATTGAAGAAAGCGAAATCAAAGCCAAGAAGGGCGGTATTGTCAAATTCGCTCGACTGCGCAGCGTTCGCAACGAAGAAGGTGCTGAGATTGTTCTGACTCGAAACGGTGAGGTTACGCTGCTCGATACAAAGGGCCGCGAGATCGAGAAGTACGAAGTACCAACCGGTGCGAAGCTGATGGTCGCCGAAAATCAAGAAGTGGCCAAGGGCACTGTCCTTTGCGAATGGAATCCGCACAAGATTCCGATCCTTTGCGAAGTCAGCGGAAAAATTCGCTTCGACGACGTGGTCGAAGGCGAAACGATGCGGCTCGAACGCGATCCAGGTGGTGGTACTCGTAATGTGATTATCGATCACAAAGGCGATTTGCATCCTCAGATTGTGATCGAAGACGCCGAAGGCAAACCGTTGGATGTTTACTACATGCCAGAGCGAGCCGTGATTACGGTTCAAGAAGGCAAGATGGTACAGGCTGGTACGGAACTCGCCGAAATGCCTCGTGAATCGTCAGGCATTAGCGACATCACCGGCGGTCTACCGCGTATTACCGAGATCTTCGAAGCTCGCAAGCCGAAGGACCCTGCCGTTATCGCTGAAGTCGATGGTGTAGTTGAAATCCAACAAACCAAGCGTCGCGGCAAGCGAACGATTATCGTACGCAGCGAAAGCGGTGTGGAGCACGAGCATTTGGTGCCGCACGGCAAGCGATTCTTGGTTCACACTGGAGACATCGTTAAAGCTGGTCAAGCTTTGGTTGACGGTCCACTCGTTCCCCACGATATCCTTCGAGTCAGTGGTGAAGAGGCTGTACAACAGTACCTAACCCACGAGATTCAACAGGTGTATCGCAGCCAACGCGTGGATATCAACGACAAGCACATCGAGATCATCATTGCTCGCATGTTGCGCAAGGTAAAGATCGAAGCTCCTGGCGACACTAGCCTGCTCCCAGGCTTGGTGATGGACAAGTTCGAGTTCCGTCGTGTGAACAATCTACTGGCTGATTGCCTCAAGATCTCCGATCCCGGCGACAGTGAGTACTCAATCGGCACCTTGGTTCCGAAAGAGGCTCTTGAGATGACCAACACGCAAATCGAAGGACTTGGCGGCAAGCCTGCTAAAGGCAAGAAGCCCAAACCTTCGACGGCAAGTACTCAGTTGCTAGGTATCACGAAAGCGTCCGTACAGAGCAGTAGCTTTATCTCGGCAGCTAGCTTCCAGGAAACCACTAAGGTTCTGACTGAAGCCGCTCTGGCTGGTAAAGTTGATAAGCTGGTCGGACTGAAAGAAAACGTGATCCTTGGTCACTTGATTCCAGCCGGTACTGGTTTCCGTTTGTTCCAAGAGTCCGAAGTTTCCTATCGCCGTGAAGCGTTGGAAGATTTGGTGAATCGTGGTTCGGTTGCGATCGAAGAAGATTTCCCACTTCTTCAACAAGCCCCGCCGCCAAGTTCTGAAGACAGCTCGGCTGATTCCACTTCGGCTCTGTAAGCGTTAGATTATTGTTAACACCTAAACGCTCAAACCATGTCTTGTGGTTTGAGCGTTTTTTTATCGTGGCCGAGTTTTCGTGGGTCGCTCCTGCCGGGTGCGACCACTTGCACATTGATTGGTCGCACCCGGC
>JANNNN010000730.1:0-5729 GCA_031398555.1 Planctomycetia bacterium
ACGCTGAAAAGATCGCTGACGGCAGCAACGGTTTGGGCTTGGGTGGTCGTATGGATTACCTATACGGTACCGACGGTCCAGATACACAGGCCTTCGGTATCCCTAACAATCACTGGGATAACTCGTTTGATAACGGTATCGGCAACGCCGGTTACGGTCATGCGATTCCTCAGTTGTACGCTGAAGCAGCCTACGGCAACATGTCCGTCAAGGTTGGGAAATTCTTTACGATCGTTGGTCAAGAAGTTGTTGCTGCTACAGGCAACTTCTTCTACAGCCGCCAGTTCAATTTCTACAACGCTCAGCCCTTCACGCACACCGGTGCCTTATCCACATACAAAGTGGACGATGACACGACATTGTGGAACGGTTACGTAACCGGTTGGGATAGCGGATTTGAAGATAATGGCGATGCATACCTCGGCGGTTTTTCACGCAAACTGACCGATAATGCAACGCTCATTTACACAAACACGCTAGGTCGCTTCAACAAGAACTACAACTTCGGGTTTTTCTCGGGCACCGGTGGTAACGAACGCGGTCAGGCTCACTGTGCCATCTTGACACTCGGTTTGACCGACAAGCTGAATTACATCAACGAAAACCACTATTTGTACACCACCGATGCGAGCGGTGTGAGTATTCGAAATACTTTCGGATCGAATCATTACCTAATCTACGCCATCAACGACAAAGTATCGCTCGGTAGCCGTAGCGAATGGTTCAACATTTCGAGCGGCACCGGTGGTGTTCGCAATGCTGACCTCTACAACCAAACCGCTGGTATTAACTACCGCGTTAATTCAAACCTCATCGTGCGTCCAGAAACACGTTGGGTATGGGATAAAGAACGCCTAGGATTCAACGAAAACGGCGGATCGAGCCAAACGTTCTTCGGAATGGACGCGATCTTCACGTTCTAGTTTGCCCCGAGCCACAATACGAGTTAAATAAAGACCGCTTGGTGAACCATGGTTCGCTAAGCGGTTTTTTCGTTTGCCATTTAAGATTGTGGGACGCACCTGCTTGGTTTCTACTCCAAAGGCGCAATGCCTTATAACTCAGTGCCTCTTCTAACGGCAGGCGATGCTTGCGGCGTAAGCAAACGGTCTGCGATTGGCCCCTTAAAGAAATTCCTGCAATTTTCAAAACGATCCGTAAGGCTAACAGCAGTATGTACTTACGCTGTGCCAATCCAAGCCATCAGAACGTGCAAGCACACTGTGGGAACGGTTGTTGCTTTGGTATCGATGCGAATTAACAACGCGGTAAAGGCCGAGTTGATTCGAAAGAAACGAAACAGAACTCATACAGCGTTAAAACGCTTTACCGTTCTCCTTGTGGGGTTGTTGGGGTTGTGTCGCTCACTTGGACCGGTTGCTTCTGCCCTTGAAAGTACTTTCCGGGCAGATACAGCCGGTCCAAGTGACGGCACTACTTAACACGCATCGAACCGCCGAAAATCTAGGCAGCCCGATGTTATTGAATCCGCAGGGGTTTCAAACTGGAAAATGATGCCCTACCCAAGTCGCCTGAGGACTGATCACAAATCGTTCTCAGGTGGCTTTTTAGTCTTGAAAGTCGTCTAAACGCGACTTCGGCTCTGCCTGGGCCAGAAGAGTACCCCAACGGCTCGTGTTGAGTGTCCGCCTCACTCGATCGGGCCGGGGTATTTCTGGCTCAGGCTTGATTTATTTTATAGCTTCAACAAACCTCGTCACAACCGCTTAACACCGGCTGACAAAGCCCCGCAGAGCTTGTAACATGCTTGGCGTTCGCTCGCTCTTGGTGGTCCAAGTAAAGCGAGTTGCGAATTCCGTTTGGCTCAGTTGAAAATAGCGAACCCTCGTGAAACTCATCATCGCGATTATTCAGCCCAGCCGTCTTGAGGCGGTTAAGCAAGCGTTAACCGAAGTCGAAGTTTTCCGCTTGACCGTTCTCGATTGCCAAGGCTTCGGTCGGCAAAAGGGGCAAGTCGGTGCGTATCGCGGCCACGAGATTTCGATCAACCTGCTCCGCAAAGTCCAATTGCAAATCGCCGTCAATGACGACTTCGTCGAACCAACCGTTAATGCCGTCATCGCCGCCGCCAAAACTGGTGAAAAAGGCCAAATCGGCGACGGCAAGGTTTTCATACTCCCTATGGACGATTGCATCCGTATCCGCACAGGCGAACGCGGACCCGAGGCAATTTAACGCGGCAGACGCTGCCCAGCGTCTGCAAGAACTACCAGCGTCTGCAAGAACTACCGGCGTAGAAATGCGACAATTTCCGACGCTGGCAGCGTTGGCGACGAGGTAACCTCGCCCCAGAAAGGCTACTTCCTCAAATCCACGCAAACAACATTTGCGTCGTCTCGAAGAAAAATAAACCCGTCCGAATACGATGGAGCTTGACGAGTCTTACCCAAAACGGGGGCCTTGGCCAGCTGTTCGAAGTTAGTGCCCGAAGCGCGAACTAAAACTAGGTCACCCTCCAAGGTTGTGATCACCAGTTTTTCATCTACCAAGATACCATTGCTTTTTCCAAATCGCATTTGCTTCCAAAGCACCTTGCCACTTGTTGCGTCCAAACATGCCAAGTTGGTAACCGGTCCCGCGCCACCGACGTTGTCGAAACCAAAAAGAAACTTGCCAGAAACTAACGGTGTTTGCCATTCGCTTCGAAGTGAACTGCCCGTGCCCAGTGAACTCCATACTTCTTTTACTGCCCATTGGCTTTCAATAGGAGCGATTTCCAATAGCACTGAACCGTGATTCTCGCCACTTGAAATGAAAACCTTGCCCTCAATGGCAACCGGTGACGCCGTGTTGCAATCGTAGTCGGTCGCGAATGGATAATCCCACAAAACCTTGCCCGACTTAGGATCAAGCCCCAAGCAGAGTTTGCCCGTCATCCCAACCAATTGAAACTTGCCAGCCACAGTCAGCAGGACGGGAGACGAATACCCCGCGCGGCCAGCACCAGCCTTCCACGCCATCACTCCAGTCGACTTATCCACTGCCACGATAGCGGCCTTCTGGGCACCTGCGTAAGCCACAACAAGATCGTCAACAACAAGTGGCGAGCAAGACATGCCGTACTCGGATGGTTCTGCATCTAAGTCTTTCGGCAGATTGCTTTGCCACAGCAAGTTACCGTGGGCTGCGTCGTTACAGCTCAGAATTCCTTCGCCGGTGAAAGTAAATATACGCGGCCCATCGACAGTAGGCGTCGCACGAGGTCCGTCACCCATTGGGTTTTTGTAAGCTGGCGCGAGCGGCGTCGCCCAAAGTTCTTTTCCAGTGGTTCGATCCAAAGCAAACAGAACTTGTTTGCAATCGCGATTGGCCATTGAAAAGCATTTTCCATCTGCAACGGCAATGCCTGACATCCCAACTCCACCGGGGGATTTCCAAGCAATCTTGGGCCCCGTCGTCGGGAATGCATCGACAAGCTTAGTGGTATCTTGCGAAACTCCCGTCCGATCAGGACCAAGAAACTGTGGCCAATCTTCGGCATTTGCGCGATGCAAGAAGGCATCTTGCATACAGGCAACTTGTGCGACTAAAAATGCAAGGCTAAGAAAATCAAGTAACCCAGAAGGCAGTGATCTCATCGCTGTCGGTCCTCAAATTGCAATGCGGTTCAATGTTAGTAACAGTGTCGACTTTCGCTCCACGAAAGTAGCCCGCCTGTTGACACTACTTTCTCGGAGCGAAAGGCGACACTAACCAACGTTGATCAGCTCAACGATGAAGTGCAACGTCGCGTTTGACGGAATTCCTGGACGACCTTCTACTCCGTAGCCCAATTGCGAGGGGATTTCGAGCTCGATCATTCCGCCCTCGTTTACCAATTGAAGTCCCTCCGTCCATCCGCGGACAACTTCAGTAAGGCCAAATGAAATCGGTTCACCTTTGGAGTAAGAACTATCAAAAATCTTTCCGCTATCCAGCCAACCTTTATAGTGAACCTTAACGCTGTCACTGGTTCTGGGATACGTACCACTCCCCTTACGAAGCACCTTGTATTTCAAACCCGACGGCGTTGTCGTGAATTCGGTCGGAGCATCGGCATCGACAACCGTTGGACCCGGTGCCGACATTTGTCCCGTGACACACCCCAGTCCAAAACACAAGCACACGCACAACAAATATGCCGCTAACCGATAGGTACGATTCATTTGAATTTCCGAAGTCATGGAAGTGAGAATGCAACATGAGGACATTGTTATCCATCCCGTCGATCTCGCCTACCATAGTCGTTGGAAACAGTTTGATTACCCGGCCTGCGCCAGTCCTTCCTTGGCGGCATATGCGGCTATACCTTCGGCAATTTCTTCGTCCGTGATTCCGTAGCTTTTGAGCAGTTTGAGCATGACTGCCCCCAAGCGAACCGGCTTTCCAAGCCGAGTCTCTGAGGCCGAATTCATATTGAAAGCGATGGGACTAGTCGGTTTGCATACCGCTTTCGGTTCAGCCACAAAATCGTGAGCTGGCTCACTGCCTGAATTACCGCAATCGGCATCTTTATCGAAAACCCATGGGAAAAATTGCTGAGATGCGACTTGTGGTGATTCGAAAGTTGCGATCGACATGATAACTTGGCGTCAGCCACTCCTCGGGACAGGTTTCGAACTCAATCATTTGGTTCACTGCCTTCCAGTTTCGAGCGACCGGTGACACCTTCGGTCACAAGCGATAATAAATTTGAAAATTGCAGTTTAGAAACTCTGACTTATGACTTCGCCAGACAAAATTTGCTTGCTGATGCTGCCCGGGCTCGCCTCCGATGAACGGCTGCTATGGGCCCAACGCGAGCGATTCCCCGAGTTGCTCGTGCCCGAATGGCCAAACTTGACCGAGCCAGTTCGCGATCCCAAAGTATTTGCGCAGCATTGCTGGAACGCGTGGACAACTGGGATGGGGGCACTTGCCACTGACCAGCCTTATTTCATTGGCGGCACTTCCGTCGGTGGAATCATCGCCCTGGAGATTGCTTGGCTTGCTCAACAACTTGGCAAACCACCGACTGCTGTGCTACTCATAAGCAGTTGTCGAAGCTGGCAAGCAGTCCCACGTTGGTACGGTCGCTGGGCAGATTGGTCCGACAAGTTGCCCAAGTGGATTGCTAGCAAGCTATTTGTGCGTCGCCAAGTTGTTCAGTCGTTACGTCGCGACGCGACCAACGTGGACATCGCTCGGCTGGTCGAAGCTATGTACCAATCCGCGGACTGGCAGCAACTGCAGATGTTCTCGCGGCTTATGGCTGCGTGGCGCCGCGAAGAAACTGACACAAACAACGCGACGTTCCCGGTTCATCAACTGCACGGTCGGCTCGATTCATTGCTGCCTATGCCATCACCCCAGCACGCAACGCTTTTGCTGGACGCCGGCCACTGGATGACGGCTACGCATGCCGAGACCGTGAACAACTGGATCGATGCTATACTCCGCGATGCAGTTCTAAAAGACAGTAGGCGAAAGCCGCTAAACGTTGAGTAAGCATCCTGGCCGAAGCGCCACCCTATAAAGTTTGACTGAAGCCATGGGCCACAGTTACAAGTAACTCTTCGCTACCGCAAACATAAGTTTTGACCCGAGCCAACCGAAGTAAATACTCCGAGCCTTTGCGACTCTGTGCCTTTGCGACTCTGTGCCTTTGCGTTTTAGCGTTTTGGTTCCAGTAGAATTGCCGAAATTAAACGCAGAGATGCAAGGGCACAGAGACGCAAAGGAAATTTGGT
>JANNNN010000741.1:0-5444 GCA_031398555.1 Planctomycetia bacterium
CGTTAGCCTCCGGTTGGAGACGTAACCGGAGGCTAACGCCTTCCGGCTGATAAGACTAAACCAACGTAACGACCATAATCGTAAGCGGGACGCTCTCTAGCGCACTTCGGCTAATCCTAAAATTTGAGTTTGACGCTCCACTAGGCTACTTTTTATTTACCGACTTCTGGCCTGCTGCCTTCTGACGATAGTACTTCAACCCTGGAATAAAAAAGCAAGCTGCCGAAACAAAGCCAAAGATGAGGTGAGCCCACTGTGGCAAAATTGCCATCAACATGCTCGTCATAAACAGACAAGCCGCTTGCACGTAGAACGAGCCTGCCAAAATGCCCGCTTTTACAAAGAAGATGATACCACTGACAATTCCCAGCACCGGTGATAATTTCAGTGGAGGAAGATCGAGATACCATTCCAAGGGAGTGAGCAAAGCAATCGCAATCAGACTTGCACCCCACACGTGGGCAATCTGCCGCTCGACAAATGTTACCGGCCCCATTCGTCGCCTCAAGACCCAGAAGACGATCGCCCAAGTCCCCAACCCTATGACCCAAATCGCAGCGTATGAAAAACGATTTGTAACACCGCTCCACTGCATCACTTGAGTCGCGAGGCAAACAAGTAGTAACACAAGGCTGTGCCACATCCAGAGCAAGCCCCAGTTTTCAAGCACGATTGCATGGTGAGTTTCACGAAACCAACGCGCGGCCACTTGGCTCAGTTTTCCACCGCGAGCCCGAACGGGTTCGTCACGCAAGAAACTCTCTAAGTCCTCGGCCATCTCCGTCGCAGTCATATACCGAAGATCTGGTGGCTTTTGGATGCTTCGCGTGACGATCATCTCAAGATCGCGGTCAATGCGAGGCATGAGCAGTCGCGGAGGCGGCGGTTCATCCTCGAGTATTTTAAGAACTAGTTCCATCGGCGACTCAGCTAGGAACGGCGGTCGACCGGTTAGCAGATGGTAAAGCACCGACCCGAGACTGTAGATATCCGACGCGGGGCCGACCAGTGACGAACGCCCCGAGGCTTGCTCGGGTGACATGTAACTGGGAGTGCCGATTACCGCACCGCTACGCGTCAAATCGTCGCCCGACCCTGTGAATTTCGCTAATCCAAAATCGCTTACGAGCGGCCGTTGCTGGCGATCGAGCAAAATGTTGGATGGCTTCAAGTCGCGATGCAATACGCCGTGTTCGTGCGCAAAAGCAATCGCGCGACACACCTCAGCCATAATGCGAGCGGCCTCGCGCTGTGAAATCGGACCTTGCTGCAATCGTTCGGCCAGCGTCTTGCCGATCACCAACTGCATACTGAAATACGGGTGCCCCTCGAACTCATTGACTTCATAAACGGTCACGATGCCTGGATGCTCAAGCCTCGCGCTGGCTTCAGCCTCTGCCAAAAAGCGTTGGCGATTCTCGTTGCTCGAAGGACGATTCTCTTCGATCATCTTAAGCGCGACCACGCGATTGAGGCTCGTCTGCTTCGCGCGATAGACAACGCCCATCCCTCCTCGTCCCACTTCTTCTAACAGTTCATAATCGCCCAGTTGATAGGGCAAACTCGGAACTCGGAAGCTGTTATTCTTTTTGGTCGCGGTGAGCGCGTCGGCCGACTGCGTGCGTGCCGAAGCGGCCACTGCGTCAGTCACGATCAGCGCACCCCAGACCTGTCGTAATTCACTTGCCAACTCCGGATGATCGCGGCAGACAGAATCAAAGTCGACCGATTCTTTTCTCTGCATGCGATCTACCAATTGCCCGACGAGAACTGCCAACGCTTCTTCGCGTTCCGCTTCATTCATCGGCACAGTCGCACTTTTCTGGATCGATTCAGTCAACTTGTAGTCCTCGGAAAGGCAATGGCCCACAACTGTTCGATTCCATTGTATCCTGCTGTGCAACTTGTGTGTGCCACTGGCTTGCCCGTGAAACGAAGCGTTGTTATTCGAGTCAGAAACGTCTCCTCGATACTGGGCGGCAAGCATTAGAAGATGCCGAAGTTTTCAACGTGGGCCGTTAGAAGTCTGGCGGCACCATGTGCATTACGCATTTTGCACTCAATCTCTAGAACGACCAGTAGATGGTGCACAATCACACTTCGGCAATTTTCGCACTTGAGCGACTACAGTTGGTAAGACTAATCGTTCACGACCTCACCTCCTTCGTTTCACTGGCGTGCCAGTGGCACACCAAACCAAAATAAAGCAACGTTCATAACGTGTTCTTTGGACTTGTAACAGCCCGAATCGATATGCCCGCTTGCCAGCATGAAGACAATCGAAAACACTACTCCTGCTAAAGATATTTTTAAATCGAGAATAAAACGGGAAAATGTCCATGTCAGCTGAAGAACGCCTCACCAAACTTGGAATCGAATTGCCGCCAGCTCCCAAGCCGATTGGGTTGTACAAACCAATCGTAGTTGTTGGCAATGTTGCCTACCTTTCCGGGCACGGTCCGCTGAAGAGCGATGGAACGCTGATTGTCGGGCGGGTCGGTGACGACATGACGCTCGAACAAGGTCAAGCGGCCGCGCGACAGACGGCATTGGCAATGCTGGCGACGCTACGATTCTCACTTGGCACATTGGATCGAGTTACACGCGTGGTCAAGCTGCTTGGGTTGGTGCGTTGCACAGATAAGTTTGATCAGCAACCGCAGGTCATTAACGGTTGCAGCCAAATTTTCGCTGATGTCTTTGGCCCCGATCTCGGCATCGGAGCTCGAAGTGCATTCGGAACCAACTCGCTTCCAAGTGGTATTGCGACTGAGATTGAAGGAATCTTTGAAATTCAATAGTTCCAGCGGGCTTTCTTGATTTGACATTTCAAATCTGTTGTTTTTTGGCACCTAAAAGTCGGAGACTCGAACCAACTTTTTTACGGCGGATGTTTACTATCAAACGCTATTTTTCCACGGATGGCATAGTGGTCCCACGGATGAAACTCAACAAGGTTGGACACATTCACTCTGTGGGCGGAATCCCAGCGGATTGCTATTAAGTCAGCAGCCTCCGCTGGCTACCGGTTAAAGTTAAACGATTCCTGTTATAGATAAAAGGTAATGTTCTAACTCAGGAGCAAACTATTCTTCCCATACCTCAACTTCTGTCGCGCCGCTGCGGGCTTTGTCTTTGTTTGTAAAAAGAATTCGAAGCTTGGCAGTGGTCAACTTGGGAAAGCGAATTGTGTTCATCGTCCCACCTGTTGGCTTGGCGGGTACTGACTGTTGATCGACAATGTCTTTCCACGCCTCATCGGACTCGAAACTCTGAAGCTTGATTTCAGTTGGAGCTTGAACGCCGCCTCGATCGTCGTAGATGTGCAGTTCAACGCGTCCGATCGCTGTAGCTTTACCAAAATCGATATCCAGCCAATCTACCGCGTTAGGCGACTCGTAACTGGTCCAACGATTCATCGGCGTTGGCAAGTAAATGATCTTGCCATCGATCGCGCTCATTGGCTTGCCGCCAAAACGATCCGAGTAGGAGGCCGTAGCTATGGGAAATTCTTCGCTACCAGGATTGAAAGCTAGATTGCCGAGGGGTGGAGTCGCGGGAGTGAACGGTAAGGTTCCATTTCCCCAAGCTTCGATTTCAGTTAGCCCCGAGCGACCTTTCTCAGCATGTTTTAGCGTGACACGAAGACGTTCAACTTCGGTTTCCGCAAAGGTTAGCGAACTCGCCCGATGCCCAGCGATACCTGTTAGGCTGCTACCAGCATCACCAAGCGGTTTCCACCCCGATCCATCCCAGGTCTCTGCTTTTGCACTTTCCGGTGCAACGATTTTTTCTCCATCATCAAGGAAGTAAAAATCTAGCGTGTCGAGTTTCCGTTTCGCGCCAAAATCAACTTCGATCCAATCTTCAGAGCTGCTTGAGCCTGCACTGGTCCAACGATTCGGAGGATCTTTGTGATACCAATAGTTGCCGTCGTTGATCTTGGCCAATGACGTGCCAGTGGCGACGAACGATGCACTCACTCGAGGGAAGAAATCGCCATCGTTGTTGACTGCATAGTTAATGCGAACTTGATCGGCATCCTTGGCGGCATCGTCGCGTGCATCGCCATCCGCAAATGGCACAATCGTCCGTTGGAGTTCACGTGACGTAGCGACTTGCTTACCGTCGATGGTCACATGCAAACCAGGGCCAAAAGAATAGCGGTCACCGACTCGATCCCAAACAACCGATACATTTCGGCCGTGATAAGGGAAATCGTCGAGCGCAAAGTAATCCCATGAAGCGGGTGCGAGCGGATCGATGACCAACAGCTCTCCAGGCTGCTCCTGGATGCCGACTAAACCGGTGATGACCAGATCGCAGAAGTTAGAATGAAAATAGTGTTCACTATGGTTGTAGCCGTCATGCCCTTTGAAAGAGCCTGTGTCGGGATGTAGGGCTTCGGCCAAGTAAGGTCGGCCTTCCTGACGATGCGATTTGGCGAAGATCTGCAGCGACTCAACATAATCAGCCGAACTAACCGGCAATTTAACGCCTTCTGGATGATCGGCACGCAGCAGATTGGCGAGCGCTTTCAGCGTCTGAGTCGTAGCGTAGGGCCAGGATTGGCCGCTCCACCAACAACAACTGTCCTTAAGAAGGAACATAGGGTCATGGCGTTCTACCGTCGTTGGCCCAAATTCAGCCATGAAGGTGTCGCGTTCCATCAACTTGGCCCAAGCCACTTCGAATCCCTTGTCGTTGTCGAGCATGTTAAATTGCCAGGGAACATAGCCGATCAGTTCGCGTCCATGTGAGTCGCCAGCGAATTTTCCGGATTCGTAAGTGCGAGACAATGCCGCGATGCGATGTCCGTCGGCCTCTTCGTTGTCTCGATACGCTGGGAAAAAGAACTTGCGTTTGCTATCCCAAAGTAACTCCTGCATCTTGGACTTTAGTCTGGCAGCTTTGTCTTCAAACTTCTCAGCAAGATTGTTATCGCTCGCAAGTTTCGCGATCTTCGCAATGGCGATCGCGTCAGCCCACATGTACGCGTTGAACGAAGGTCTGTACGAAGGTGCGCCGCGGAGGATATCTTTCGTTTGACGACTGTTGATGTTGAACTCCATCCCGTCGTCGTGGCCAGTCTGCCAAAACAATCCAACTTCAGGGACGAAGTGACGAGCTTCCCAGCCTTCGTAGTTCTTCACCAAATCAGGTAACAAGTCGACAATGAACTTGCGATCAGGGTGAACAAGGTTTACGGCCCAAGCCGAATCGGCCAACCAAGTCGAGTAATTTCGCGGCTGGGCGCCCGGGGTGCGAAAGTAGTACCTTAAGTAATCTCGAGCCACCCGGGGCTGGCGCAGCCAACGCGCCTCGTACAATTGATGTCCCGCCGGGCAACTGATCGCGCCATAAGCTCCCGACCAGAACGGTCGATCCATGAACTCAGTGAATGTGTAGCCCGTGTTCGGCGAACCATACGTCAAGTGCTTGGT
>JANNNN010000803.1:0-29186 GCA_031398555.1 Planctomycetia bacterium
CCAACACCGCTTGCTTTCCATCAGGCGAAATTGCTACTCCAGTGATCGGCGGACCAGCACCATCGCCATTCCCTTCGATCAGCAAATACAGAACCACTATTAGAAGGCGTTTCATGGTTAATCCCGTATCCTAGGCTTCCAACTGGGGTGCTACTGTGAATTTTAGGGAAAAAACGCTATCTTGATCGTCCAAGTAAACTGCGGGTAAATGCCCACGGTACCGGAAAAGATTCCTCGACCAGCAGAAAACGACTCATGATACTCTCAGGCGAAGAGATACGCGCACGAATCGGTGGCGATATCATTCTGGATCCATTTGATCCAAAACACCTGAATCCCAACAGCTACGATCTGTCATTGCACAACGAATTGCTGGTCTACGAAGAAGTGGTGCTCGATCTCAAAGTCCCTAACCGGTACCGCCGAATCGAAATTCCGTCTACTGGATTGGTTCTTAGTCCCAATCAAGTTTACCTAGGTCGAACGGTTGAGCGAACCGAAACGCATAATTTGGTGCCGATGATCGAAGGACGTTCGTCCATCGGTCGCCTGGGGTTGTTTGTTCATGTAACTGCAGGTTTCGGTGACGTCGGTTTCTGTGGTTATTGGACTTTAGAGATGTTCGCTGTCCAACCGATTCGAATCTATGCTGGGACTCGGATCTGTCAGATTTTTTATCACTTGCTACATGGTGATGTGCGTGAATATAGCTCGGGCAAATATCAAAACAATCGTGACATTCAGCCGAGTCTTCTGTATCAGGAATTCATTCAAAAAACGCCTGATCCGCAGCTAAAGTTTGACTTTCCCGGCGGTGCATAACGCTTCTACACAATTTAAAATTTTTGGTTGATCCAATCAGCCGGAAAGCGCTAACGTCCGGTTCTTGCCATGTGAATCGGGGCTAGCGCACTGCGGCTGTTTCCAAAGTTTCTGCTGAATCGGTGAGGCTAGGCAAAGTTGAACTACCTGGAACTCAGTCGCGCGATTTGGAACACTTTGCTGATTTGCTTTGGATGCGTGGCCGTTGCCGTTCCAATTGGATCTGTGCTGGCCGTGTCGTTGATGCGCACGGACGTCTTTGGTCGCCGCGCGCTGGGCATTGCACTCGGCAGCCAACTCGCCGTACCGCTTTACGTGTTTGCCGGCAGTTGGAATGCGGGCTTTGGATCGCAAGGTTGGTGGCCGCTCACACAATCAATCGCTATCAAGTTCGACGTCGCAGCTCTGTTGGCCGTGATCTTCATTCACTCGGCGGCCGCAGTCCCGTGGGTGTGCCTAGTTACCTGGTGTGGCTTAATTTGGTCGCAGCGCAGTTTAGAAGAATCCGCCTTATCGGAAGCGGGCAATCGTGCGGTTCTATTGCGAGTCGTTGCACCTGGATTGCGTCCTTGGCTGATACTCAGTAGTTTCTGGGTTTGTGTGCCCATCTTGACTGAGATGGTGGTCACCAATCTTTATCAAGTACCAACTGTCGCAGAGCAAGTTTACTTAGATGCAAGTCGCGGTACGGTCAGTCCGTTGACCTATCCAGTGTCGGTTGCGCTATGCGTCCTACCGGTAGTTGGTTTTATGATTCTGTTCACGCGACGGTTGCCCCCATGGTCGGAAATGATAGCCCGCACGCGACAGCATACCGCAATCGTCTTATCACTTCGTAACTGGCAATTGACCGTGAGCGCGATGTGTTGGTTGTTTCTGATCGTGTTAGTTTACTTGCCGATCGCAAACTTGATCGTCAAAGCGGGATGGCAACCCTATATGGATTCCGAAAACAGGACCCGTTACGGTTGGACTGCATGGCGTTTCGCAGTTACGCTTCGCGAGTCGTTGACTTTGTTCTTGCCAGAGTTTTATTGGTCGTCGCTGCTCGCGATTACCGCCGCGAGTGTTGCGATGGTGTTAGCTGCGTGCCTCATAAAGCTGGCTGGAAATGGGTGGCTGCGTTGGCTAGTGGGGTGTTTGCTGTTGACCATGATCGGAACGCCGGGTGCGATGGTCGGTGTACTATGCATCTCCTTAATGAACCGAGCGGAACCTGCCATTCTTGGTCAGCTGTATGACCAAACGATTGCCGCGCCGGTACTTGCTCAGCAATTTCGATTGTTGCCGCTGGCTTGGTTGTTCGTTCAAGGGATCTTTGCGAGTATCGATCGTCGAAGTTGGGAAATGGCTAAGCTCGAAGGTCTTTCGACGCTTCAGATCGTGCGGACTTTAGTCTGGCCGCAGACGGGTTCGCTTTGGTTAGTGGCCTGGATGATATTGGCACTGGTGAGTATCGGAGAATTGAGCACTACAATCTTGGTATTGCCACCGGGAGTAACCACTCTCTCGATGCGCCTTTTTGAGATGCTGCATTTTGGTATGCGACATCAGGATTCGGGACTATGCTTGGCCTTGATAGGTCTCGGTTGGCTAGCTGCATTTGCTGTCTGGAAGACTCTGAGCCCCCGAACCGGTCAAGGAAGCTGATTCACAATTCCTACCATTCGATAAAGCCGGCAAGTCCCACGCGGTCGACATGACGGGCGTTCCCCTTTGGCGTCCGATTAGTTTGGAAAGGAACTTTCTGTGACACGATACTTTTCAATTGCGATCGGAATGGCCCTTGGATGGTTCGGCGGACAACTCGGGCTTTTCATTCATGACAGGGCGGTGCTGAAGAGCCCTGAGCAAGGGTTTCCACCAATAGGTGCGATGATCGACTTCTTGGTAATTAACATTGCATCGGTAATTCTCGGAGGAATATTGGGTTGGGTTGCCTATGCTCGCTTTTTCAAACCTACTGAAGAGAAGAACAAGTCATTCCGAATTCCTTCAGTACTATCGATTACGGTCATCGTACTGACGCTCATCTTGGCTATTGATGCACTAGGCCTTCCACGACAGATTGCGTTCGATTCAAAGCGAGGACGGGGTCAAACTAGTTGAACGCCTACGAGCGATCCTCCGACATTGGCACGCGATGAAGCAGTGAAGGTGCTAAAGTGCCGATTGTTTAGTTGACTAAGGTCAAGTAAGCTGATTTCTGTGCCGCAACTACTGCTGGGTTCTCCAGGTGGAAAAGTCGGACGGAGTATCAGTTGAATGACCTTAGCCAAACCACTTCTTATCACGATTTTCGTGGCGGTGCTTTGCTGTTCCGCGAACGCGCAAGATATTCCTCCGGCGTTGGCCCGCGAAGTTGATTTTGCTCGAGACATTCAGCCGATTTTTCAATCTCGATGCTGGTCCTGTCACGGGGCAGAAAAACAGGAGTCCGGACTGCGGCTGGATCTTAGCGAAGCGGCTTTCCTCGGTGGCGATTCCGGCAAAGCGATCCTACCCAACGAAGGTGCGAAGAGCCCTCTCATCCAACACGTAGCGGGCGTCGATCCAGATCACATCATGCCGCCTGAAGGACAGCGACTTTCAACGGAACAGATCGGTTTGCTCCGAACCTGGATCGATCGTGGTGCCGAGTGGCCAGAACAGTCAAATACCAACAAGAACAACCATTGGGCTTACCAGCCGATCAAACGAACGGCGCCACGCGAATCAAAAGGCCTCGATTGGGCCATCAACCCCATTGACCATTTTGTCTTGGACAAACTTCAGGCACACGGACTGAGGCCATCGTCTCAAGCCGATCGTTACACGCTGATTCGTCGTTTAAGCCTCGACCTCATTGGGCTGCTGCCAACAATCGAACAGGTCGACGCCTTTGTCAACGATACAAATCCAAACGCCTATGAAGCGGTGGTGGATCGATTGCTCGATTCGCCTCATTTCGGAGAACGCTGGGGACGTCATTGGTTAGACATGGCTCGCTACGCCGATTCCGATGGCTATGAAAAAGACAATCCTCGGCCGGATGCCTATCGTTGGCGTGACTGGGTTATCGACGCCATCAACAATGATATGCCCTTTGATCAGTTCACCGTTGAACAACTTGCAGGCGATCTACTGCCCGAAGCGACCGACATGCAACGACTCGCTACCGCTTTCCATCGCCAAACCTTGACGAACACTGAAGGAGGGACTGACCAAGAACAATTTCGCGTAGAGGCATGCTTCGATCGCACGGAGACGACGGGCGCCGTTTGGCTTGGCTTGACCGTGGGTTGCGCTCGGTGTCATTCCCACAAGTACGATGCAATCACCCAACGCGAATACTATCAACTGTTCGCATTTTTTAATAACGGGGATGAACAAACCCACGTCGTTCCCAAATCGGCTGACGAGATTGAAGTTTACGCAATAGCGAAATCCAAGTTTGATGCTGAGTTGTCACAAGCCAAAAACGCATTGATGTCCACAGACTTCCTCCAAGCCGAGGCGGAGTGGGAGAGGGAAACGTTGCAGAAGTTAAACGCGAATGGAAATATTGAACTTCAACGTCGACTACTAGAAAATACTTCCTTCCGGTGTGACCAAACTCAAGTTGTGCTCAAGTCGCTTAAGGATGGTTCGTTCTTGGTCTCTGGTGAAAATCCACAGTCAGCCGACTATACAGTTACTGGCCAGTTAAAGGATGTTCGCATTCAAGTAATTCGCCTCGACCTGCTGACCGACAGGTCTCTGCCAAAGAAAGGCCCCGGTAGAGCCGACAATGGTAATTTTGTGATCAGTGAAGTCGTTGTTGAGTCCTCAGCGTCAGCGGATTTTGCCGATGCAAAACAATGGGAGTTTCAAGCTGCCATAGCGGATCATGAGCAAAACGGATTTCCAGCGACCAAAGCGATCGATGGGAAAGTCACCGATGGCGGCTGGGCCATTGCCGGAGAGTTTGGCAAAGCTCACTGGGCCGAGTTTAAGTTGAAAGAGCCGATCGAATTTCAGCAACCGACTTACGTTCGCATTCGTCTTCTCCAGCAACACGGAACGCACCACACTGTCGGCAGGTGCAAAGTATCGTTTCAGTCTGAATTGTCGCAACAATCCGACTTGCCGGAACGCATTACGACAGTACTTTTGAGTGCGAGAGAAAAACGTACCGAAGCGCAGCAGCAGGAATTGAACGAGCACTTCAGCCATCTCTATTCGTCCACTAAAGTTGCTGCCAAAGCGATCGATGAACTGAAAAAGAAGGCACCACCCAGACCGGAAGTCGCTGCGCGAGTCTTTGTGCAGCGAACCAACGACCCACGCGCGACGATGGTCCTGCGGCGAGGTGAATTCCTGGAGCCCATGGTCGATGCGGAAGTTCAGCCTTCGGGGTTTTCGACTTTGCCGAAACTTCAATCGCGCTCGAAAGTTGGCGATCGGCTTGATTTCGCCCAGTGGCTGGTTTCCAAAGAGAATCCGATTACGCCACGTGTGACCGTCAATCACGTGTGGCGATTGCTGTTTGGTGCAGGAATTGTAAAAACGGCTAGCGATTTTGGCGTACGTGGCGAGCCGCCCACGCATCCTGAGTTACTTGATTGGTTGGCCGCGGAGTTTATTGGCCTCGAAGATGGCCAACCACCGACTTTCAAAGCATGGTCCCGGAAATCGCTGATCAAGACGATTGTTATGTCAGCCACCTATCGCCAGTCCTCCGAATACCGCAATGAACTGATGGAAACTGATCCACAAAATCGCCTGCTCGCCCGGCAGAATCGAATGAGAGTTGAAGGTGAAATCGTTCGCGACATCAGCCTTGACGTGGCTGGATTACTCGCTCGTAAAGTTGGTGGGCCAAGCGTCTATCCGTTGCTACCGCCTGGAATTGCTGAGCTCAGTTATGCGGGTAACTTCAAGTGGAATGTTTCTGAAGGAGCCGACCGATATCGGCGTGGCATGTACACCTTTTTCAAACGCACTTCGCCTCATCCCAATCTACTTACTTTTGATTGTCCCGATGCAAATTTAACATGCGTAGATCGAAGCAAATCGAACACGCCGCTTCAGGCACTTGTGGCGCTGAACAACGAATCGTTTGCCGAAGCGGCCCGAGCACTAGCTGCGCGAGCGCTGTCCGCCCAGTCTTTGAAATTGAATTTGCAACTCAATGACACAGATCGCCTTGCGTTAGCTTTCCGATGGTGTGTGGCTCGCCCCCCAACCGCGTTTGAAGTTGCTGAGCTGGGCAAATTGTTAGCAGAATCGCGTCAGTGGTATGAGGCTCATATTAATGATGCCAAGAAACTGGCGAGCTCGACGGTGATTGAGGGTCATAGCGCGGGGGCAGTTGCAGCTTGGATCGCCACGTCGCGGATATTGATTAACTTGGACGAGTTCATTACTCGAGAGTAAGTGTTGTATGGCTGATCGACAAAATTATATTGAACAGGTCAGACGAAGTTTCTTGACGTCTTCAGCTAGCGGACTCGGTATGGCGGCGCTGAGCGCCATCTTCGCCTCCGAGGGTGGGCGCGCGAATGCTGAGGAGCCAACCAATCCACTATCGATTAAGGCTCCGCACTTCGCACCTAAGGCCAAGAACTGTATTTTCCTATTGCAAGCAGGCGCGCCGTCACAGTTGGATCTTTTTGAGCCGAAGCCGAAATTGAACGCATTGCATGGAAAGCCTTTGCCTACAGAGATGTTGGACAAAGTGCGATTCGCTTTCATCAAAAAAGACTCGGCTGTCCTAATGGGCTCGCCTCGCAAGTGGTCCAAGCATGGCGAGTGCGGCATGGATTTCTCCGACTTCTTGCCACATCTATCTACCTGCGCGGATGATATGCTCATGATTCGCAGCATGCATTCGGAGCAATTCAATCATCACCCTGGCCAACTACTCTTGAGTTGTGGTCGAGCGACTTTCGGATTGCCAACCATGGGCAGCTGGTTGACGTACGGCCTAGGTTCCGAATCGCAAAATCTTCCGGGGTACGTAGTACTAACCAGCGGGCGAGGCTCGAGCGGTGGAGCGTCGCTTTGGTCAAGCGGTTTTTTGCCATCCCATTATGCGGGTGTGTTGTTTCGCAATGAAGGCGAGCCGGTATTGAACCTTACCAATCCTGATGGCATGCCCAATGAGCTTCAAAGGCGCGGACTCGATACCCTGCGATCGCTGAATCAGACACATTACAGTCGCATGCATGACCCGGAGATTGCAAGTCGCATTGCAAGTTACGAACTGGCTTTCCGCATGCAGTCTGCGGCACCTGAGTTGATCGATCTAAAAAGTGAAACGGCCGCAACTCTCGATAACTATGGAGTGGAACGAGCCCAGCATCCTCAAGCGACGGGTCGCGGCAACGTTGCCAATGCTCATCTGTCGTTCGCTCGCAACTGCCTGTTGGCTCGTCGGATGGTGGAACGTGGCGTCCGTTTTGTCACCATCGTCTACGAGGCCTGGGACCAGCATAGCGATCTGGAGCAGGATTTGCGTTACAACAGTTGGGTTGTCGATCAACCCATCGCTGCGCTAGTCAAAGACCTTAAGCAACGTGGAATGCTCGACAGTACGCTGGTGGTTTGGGGAGCCGAATTTGGTCGGACTCCGCTGGGTGAGAATCGCAACGGCCGCGAAGCCAACACGGGTCGTGATCATCACCCCTTTGCTTTTTCGCAGTGGATGGCTGGCGGCGGAATTCGCGGCGGCCAAGTCTATGGTCAAACCGACGAAATCGGTTGGGGCATCACGGCCGATCCAGTTCACATGAATGATTTTCACGCCACTCTTTTGCATCTCTTTGGCTTGGATCATTTGCGGCTAACCCACCGCCACCAAGGCCGAGATTTTCGTTTGACCGATGTTGCTGGCAAAGTCATGCACTCTTGGTTGGCCTAAGGAACGCTAAACAACATAGTCGCCTTCCTCTCCGCGAAAGTAGCGTTTCCCCTGAGCATTTGCGGAGCAGACGGGACCGTCTCGCTAAATATTGTTTTACTGCTCCTGCGAGAGTAACCTCCGGTGAATCGTCTTGACTTTTGCACTTTCTCGTTTTCTATCACCCAAAGTAGCGATTTCCTAGCGAACGGTCTGTTCATCGATAATCATTTTCTTCGTGCCTCCATCCAAGTGACCGCCTTGCCATCCCTGGGGAAATGCACTTTTGTTAGCGTAGTGTGACGGATTTTTTCCCGCTGGTCCTTATGTCCTAAAACCACTCAGCCTGCTTCGTGGTCAGTCATCTGTACTTGGCGAACTCCTTCTGAGTTACCAGCGCTAAAGAAGGGGTGTCAAAACATCATTCCCAGTTGCTGAAAAGTCCACGTTTCCTGAAGGCATACGGTTTGCTAGTCAATCTTTCGAATACGGAATGTAAGTTGACACATTATGACAATAGACAACATCGGAGTGCGAACATGGGAACAAACTTGACTGATACCGACGCAATCGAAAAGCTCCGGGAATTAGCTGAGGCAATTGACTTTGCGATGTTAGCAACGGCACTAACGTCGGTACCGATCCACATGGTCCCCATGAGCACCAAGAAAGTGGACGAGCAGGGGCGGATTTGGTTCCTGAGTGGTCGCGATAGCACTCACAATAAGAACATTCAGCAGAGCTCGGGCGTTCATCTTATTTACGCAAACACGGGCTCGATGCAGTTTCTGAATGTTTATGGCGAAGCAGAGATCTCTCCTGATAAGCAAATTCTCAACGAGCTCTATGGCAAAGCTGACGATGCATGGTTCAAAGGTGTCGATGATCCGAACTTAACCGCGATTTGCGTAACTCCGAAAAACGCTTTTCACTGGGATCCAAAGAATAATAAGCTTGTCACGCTTCTTAAAATGGGATTTGCGGCCGTTACCGGCCAAAAGCCTCAAAATCTTATGGAGCAAGGTGAACTGAAGGTTTAGCACGGAGGTTCACTGGTTGATAGTAAAGACGAAATCTTAGGGTGGGTTAAAGCTGAATTATTATTCCGTGTGCCACGGCCTTGGCATCCTTCGTTCACACTGGCAGAACCAGTGGCACCCGCTTTAAAGTTTTCGACGCCTTAGATATAGAATCCAAACGTTGCGGTAGTGCTACTCGGGGATCACGTTGATGGACAGGCTACTGAGGTCAACTGAGCGAGGACTTTACTGTCCAGCTGGTGACTTTTATATTGACCCCCAGCAGGCTGTTCAACGCGCCATAGTTACACATGCGCACTCGGATCATGCAAGGCCCGGTTCTCGCCATTACTTGGCTGCAAAGTCAAGCGAACAATTGCTTCGAATGCGTTTGAATGACGATGCGGAGTTTGAGTTCCTTCCATACGGTCAGTCCACGTCAATTGGTGGGGTCGATGTCAGTTTCCATCCAGCTGGCCACATACTTGGTTCTGCACAAGTGCGTCTTGAATACCGTGGTTGTGTTGCCGTTGTAAGCGGCGATTACAAACTTGGTGACGACCCTACTTGTGAAAGTTGGCAACCGGTTAAGTGCGATTTGTTCGTGACAGAATCAACGTTTGGATTGCCGGTTTATCGTTGGGAATCGGACGACACGGTCAAGGAATCTATCAATGAGTGGTGGCGTGAAAGCCGTGATGCAGGTAAATGTTGCGTTCTTTACGGATATGCGATCGGAAAGAGTCAACGGTTGCTTGCGAGTCTTGATCCCACTATCGGCCCGCTCTATACCCATGGCGCAGTCGAAAAAGGATGTGAAGCCTATCGGTCTGCAGGTGTCTTACTTCCGGAGACAATATACGTGGGTTCGGTCACTGGCAAGAAGGATTGGGGGGGCGCGATGGTTGTAGCAGTTCCTAGTGCACATGGAACACCATGGATGCGAAAGTTCGGAGTTATCAGCACAGCCATGGCGAGCGGTTGGATGGCGATTAGGGGATCGCGTCGTCGCCGGGCAGTGGATCGCGGCTTTGTGATGAGTGATCATGTCGATTGGCCATCACTTTTGACCGCAGTTGAAGCTTGCGAAGCAAAAACAGTGTGGGTAACTCACGGCTACAGCGCCGTTGTGGCTCGTTACCTGCAATCGAAAGGACTCGACGCAACAGCTATGGATTCGACCTCGCGCTCCGAAGCCGACGAAGATAAAGATGAAGCGCATGATCCGATTTACTGAACTCTATCACTCCGTCGATGCGACCACAAAGACTAATGAAAAAATTTCGGCGATTGTGAAATACTGCGGTGCGGCTTCACCTGCGGATGCAGCTTGGGCCACTTATTTTCTTTCCGGCAACAAGCTCAAGCAACTTGTACCTACAGCATTGCTGCGCAGATGGGCTGCGGAAGTAACGAACATTCCAGCTTGGTTGTTCGACGAGTCGTATCACGCGGTCGGGGACCTCGCAGAAACACTTTCATTAGTTGTACCGCCAGGGAACGTCGTCGACGATCTTTCGCTCTCCGATTGGATCGAGAATCGCCTGATGCCACTCCGAAGTATGGACGAATCTGCGCAGCGAGAAGTGATCACAGCAATTTGGCAACAAACGCCAGCGAAGATGCGACTGGTTATTATGAAATTGATTACCGGCGCGTTTAGGTTAGGCGTGAGTAAACGACTGGTGACTCGCGCGATTGCAGACCATTCCGGTGTCGCGCCAGATGTTATTTCGCATCGCTTGATGGGCAACTGGAAACCAACCCCAGAATTTTACCAGCGACTTGTAGATCGGGACATGCAGGACGCGCGTGCAAGCCAACCGTATCCATTCTGTTTGGCCTATTCGATCGACGTAGAGCTCGGAGTGGAGGCTATCGGCAATTTTGAAGAATACTTTGCAGAGTGGAAATGGGATGGTATTCGCGGCCAAGTGATCCGGCGAGCTTTACAATCGTTCATATGGTCCCGTGGCGAAGATCTCATGGAGAATCGGTGGCCAGAGATCGAATCGGCTGCGGCAAGATTGCCAGAAGGGACCGTGCTGGATGGCGAGATACTGGCTGCTTTGCCAGATGGCCAAATACTTCCGTTCGCAGATCTTCAACGACGAATCAATCGAAAGACTGTGGGAAGGAAGTTGCTTAGCGAAGTACCAGTTGTTTTTCAGGCGTTTGATTTATTGGAGCATAACGGAGTCGACATTCGTGGGTTGCAGTTGACCGAACGCCGCTCGCGACTGGAAGCTCTGATATCGAACATTGAGCATCCGAACTTGAAGTTGACTCAATTGATCGACGGACAGTCCTGGAGCGATTGGGCAGTGATACGTGAGACCAGCCGCGATATGGCGGCCGAGGGACTGATGCTTAAACGCAAGGACGCGGCGTATGCGACAGGGCGAGTTCGTGGTGCGTGGTGGAAATGGAAGGTTTTACCCTATTCAATTGACGCAGTGCTAATCTATGCCCAAAAAGGGCATGGCAAGCGAGCGAGCTTGTTTACCGATTACACTTTCGCCTTATGGGACGGGGACAAGCTGGTACCTGTCGCGAAGGCCTACAGTGGACTCGACGATAGCGAAATCCTCAAGGTCGATCAGTTCATTCGGCAGAATACGAAGGAAGCTTTTGGCCCAGTGCGAAGCGTGACGCCCACGCTGGTCATGGAAATTGCATTCGAAGGATTGCAAAAGTCGACACGACACAAGAGCGGCATCGCGACACGATTCCCACGTATCAAACGCTGGCGGCATGACAAAAAACCGGTTGATGCCAATACGTTGCAGGACCTGTTGGCGCTGTTGCCCTAACGAGAATTCTACCTTAGTGCATATGACTGTTCGAAGTATCACTTAACCGGTAACCAGCGGCGTCGCAAGCACCCGACACGTACGCTGGAAGTGATTGGATCAACGTTTTGCGGAGCAGAGTTAACATTGGTAGCAGGTGCTGGCGACGCCGCTGGCTACCGGTTAAACGAATACGCACAAAGGCCTTACTTGGGTGCAAATCTCAGTGAATAGCTCGCTATGTTGAAGAAACGTGATCAAACGACAGCAACGCAAATTGTTGACCAATATTTTGAGTCGATTGGCTGGAAGCCCTTTCGTTTTCAGCGCCAAGTTTTTCGAAGCTATCAAGAAGGGCTGAGCGGTATGGTGCATTCGGCTACCGGCACGGGAAAAACGTTAGCCGTGTGGATGGGGCCGCTGCTCGAATGGATGCTTGAAAATCCTGATCAGTCGAAATGGAATCCTAAACGCCCACCGCCACTCCGAGTCTTATGGATTACTCCCCTACGAGCGTTGGCCGGTGATACGGAGAAAGCGCTTCGTCAGCCTATCAGTGGATTGAATCTTCCGTGGCAATTGGAGTCACGCACGGGCGACACCAAAGCGAGTCTTAAAGCACGCCAGTTGAAACGTTTGCCAACGGCGATGGTGACCACTCCGGAAAGTTTGTCGTTGATGTTGTCGCATGCAACGCTGCTCGAGCAGCTTGCGGGTTTACGGGCTGTGATCGTTGATGAGTGGCATGAGCTGTTAGGCACGAAGCGTGGCGTTCAAACAGAACTAGCCCTGGCTCGACTGCGTGAACTAAATCCCAAGCTTCGCGTTTGGGGCCTCTCGGCGACACTTGGCAATTTGGATCAAGCTCTTCAGTCTCTCGTTGGAGCGAAGCCTCAGAACAACGAAGTGATAGTAAAGGGAATTACCAAGAAACGCTTAAAATTCGAGTCCGTGATACCGACACGCATTGATCGTTTTCCATGGTCGGGTCACATCGGAACCAAGATGGTTCCCCAGGTAGCAGAATTGATCGCGGATGTGAAAAGCGTATTGATCTTTGCTAACACCCGATCACAGACTGAGATTTGGTACCAACAGCTTTTGCAGCAGAGACCGGATTGGGCAGGACTAATAGCCATTCACCATGGCTCCATTGATGCTTCAGTAAGAAAATGGGTCGAAGATGGATTGCGCAAAGGTACCTTGCGAGCGGTGGTTTGCACCAGCAGTCTTGACTTGGGTGTCGACTTCACGGCCGTGGATCTTGTTATTCAAATCGGAAGTCCAAAAGGATCGGCGCGATTGTTACAACGAGCCGGTCGTAGCGGCCATCAACCGGACGCAGTCAGTCGACTGGCCTTCGTCCCCACTAACGCGATTGAGTTGATCGAGCTGGCGGCAGCTCAAGATGCGATCAAGCAGGGGCACCTCGAAGCCCGCCCACTGTTGGACAAGCCGCTGGATGTGTTAGCCCAACACGTTGTCACGATCGCAATTGGCGGCGGATTTAATTCGAACGAACTGCTAAAGGAGGTTCGATCGACGGTCGCTTATCGGTCAATGAGCGAGCAGGAATGGCAATGGGTCTTAGATTTCGTCGTTCGTGGCGGCGATGCTCTTACCGCATACCCTGATTTCCATCGTGTACAGATCATTGACGGTCGATTCGAAGTCACCGAACGGAAGACGATTTCCAGTCACCGCATGAACATTGGCACGATCGTTGCGGACGCCGCGATGCAAGTCAAATTTCAAAAAGGCAAGCCGCTTGGAACAGCCGAAGAGAGTTTTCTATCGAAGCTGAAACCTGGTGATCGGTTCTTATTCGCCGGGCGGCTCGTTTCAATGTTCCGTATTCATGATAATGTCGCCTATGTGAAGCGAGCTAAGGGAAAGCCCGACACGGTGCCGCGGTGGATGGGTGGTAGGATGCCTCTATCTGCGGAACTCAGTGCCGCCCTACGACGAAAGATCGCCGAAGCGTCGCAAGGAAAGCTGCTTGGACGTGAAATGAAGGCACTAAGCGAATTGCTCGAATTGCAGCAGCGGTGGAGTAGCATTCCGAAGGAAGACGAATTGCTGATCGAAAAAATTAAAACTCGGGACGGCTATCAGATCTTTGTGTTCCCGTTTGAAGGGCGTTTGGTTCACGAAGGACTCGCCGTTCTTCTTGCCTACCGTATTTCACGACTTAAAGAAAGTTCCATTACAGTCGCCTGCAATGACCATGGTTTTGTTTTGCAATCGCCACAAGATATCGATATTGGTGCAGCGATCAGCCAAGGTATCTTACGAACGGAGAATCTGGTCGATGACATACTGCATTGTATGAATTCAACCGAGATGGCCAAGCGACAGTTTCGTCAGATCGCGCGCATTGCGGGCTTGATCAACCCTGGCTTTCCAGGCCAACGAAAAAGTGCTGGCCATCTGCAAGCCAGTAGCAATCTATTCTTCGACGTATTCGCGAAGTACGATCCTGGAAATATGTTGTTGGAACAGAGTCGGCGCGAAGTTTTAGATTTTCAGTTAGAGACAAATCGCATGCGGGCAGCGCTCGAGCGTATTGCAAACAGTCGCATCGTAATCGAGAAGCCAGAGCGGGTCACGCCACTGGCTTTTCCATTGCTGGTCGACAAACTCCGTGAGCGAATAAGTAGTGAATCCTTGGCGGTGCGTATCGCGAGAATGCAAGCCGAATTAGAACTGGCCGCGAGTCGATAGTCTCCATCGTCGCAAAAGCGGCCGAGTTTTTTATGCCCAGAACAATCGAAGTTGACCTAGCTGGACAGTGTTTTCACCTTTTTGCTGAAAGTGGATTGTTTTGGCCCCTTCAGTCGATGCTTTTTATTGCAGACACTCATTTTGGTAAAGAAGCGACATTTCGGCGACATGGCATCCCCGTTCCGGCTGGCACAACTAAAGCAACGCTCGCAAGAATTACCTTCATGTTGAATCAAACCGGTGCGCAGCGGCTGTGCATCTTAGGAGACATGTTTCATGCAAAGTCCTCACTTTCCAAAGATGTTTGCCAATCTCTGGAAAAGTTTTTGGTCGATCATTGCGGCATCAAAATCACTCTCGTTCGCGGCAACCATGATTCGAGCGTCGGACAACTACCAAAAGATTGGCAGGTCGAGACTGTTGATCCAGGATTAATCATCGGGAAAGTCGGCCTTGGACACCACCCCGGCGAACTACCCGAGGGTGCAGACATCTACTTGTGCGGTCATATTCATCCAGCGATTCATGTCTCGTCAAGAAGCGAAAGCCTGGGCAAGTTGCCTTGCTTCTGGTATTCGCGCGGACAGTTGGTGTTGCCCGCGATCGGTGAGTTTACTGGAACACACATCGTCAAGCTTGCGGTTGGAGACAAAGCGTGGGTTACTAGCGATGGCGAGATTTACAGCTTCCAATAACACCCGCGCCACTTTTGCGGCGCAAAGGCGACACTGCTGCACGGCGATAATAATCAGCTCGCCCCAGGCACCGTTACTGCCGAAGTACCTGGAAGCGTGTAATCACGTTGGATTGCATTGATGATTAGAGTTTTACTCTCTGAAGGAGTTAAGTCTTTTTGCTTCTCAATCGTCATCGCTTCGTTTGCCAAATTTTCATCTTTGATGCTTCCGGCAAACCAGCGACTATAGTCACCGCACTCCAAATGGAATTGCCAAGTTTCATCGTCGATGCCCTCCGCCAACTGGCAAAATATGATCAGATTTTGTGCGCGCAAATTTAGAGCGTCATTGGGACCGCGAAAGAAAAAACTGCGATCTGGCGGTAACTGTCCTTCTGAGTATTTTCGACGATGACGATGATGTTGGCGTTGACTTTTCATGGCCTTGCATCGCTGAACGAGCGATGGACTGGCCGTAGTCCAAATCAATATTTCGCCATCTAATATTTCGTCTAACGGCAATTCTGGTTCTGCAAAATCGGTCACCGACAGAAAGTCGTCTACGAAGGGCTGGGGATCATTTCCCACGATCGCAAATGTTTCGACTTGTTGCAATATATTTTGCGGCAATAGGCTCGGCTGAACCGTAATCAATACGACATTCATCCAACTTGCAGGCAACGACTCTGAAGATGGTATCCAATCAGCGGGGATTAGATGATGCGCTTCGTCAAGCAACAACCAGTGTGGACGCCCCGTGCGTGCACGTAGCTGCGTTAAACCGGCGAGAAACTGCTGAAAAAAGGCTGGTCGTTCAGGAATAGGTACGCCGGTTAAACAGAAAACGAGGTTTGCATCGGGCTGTTCTAGTACATGCAGCGCTTCCTCAATTTGGGGCTGGCTATTAGGACCACCTAAAACCACTGCCCCTTCGAAAGATTCGTAATCTCCCTCGGGATCAATGAGACAAAACTGGTAAGCTTGTTCGGATATTGCATCGACAAGTCGGTTTGTAAGCGTCGATTTTCCACTGCCCGATGGGCCGGAGATTAGCATAGGTCCCGAGTAAGCCGATAATTCAACGTCGCCCGAAGCTGTTGTGCCCACGGTCAATTGGTGACGCGTGGAAGCACCGCGATACGATTTTAAGTCATCGGCTAGAATCTGCTCAATCAAAAACTCGACACCTTCGCCGTGAGAGAGCGGGAGGACAAAATCGACCGCATCCTTCACACCTTCAAGAGCGTTAGATACAGCGGCAGAGAATTCAACGATTTGAAGAAATGAATGGTCATTTTCGGCATCGCCAACACCTACAACATTGTGTCTTGACAGCTTCAACTCTTTTAGAGCGGCTTCCAATCCCGTGGCCTTGTTAACGCCGGCTGGCAGGATCATGACCGCCCCTTTGTTAAAAATCACTTGCAGTTCCAGTCCCAACTCGTGGATTGCCGATAACACGATCTGCTCGTAGGGACTCCAAGTAGCAATAATCGACTTGCCTACGGAGATTGATTCGACTCCACGATCACGGAGCGTCTCAACCAATTTTTCTGAGGCCGGCGGCCCAAGAACGACTTCTTTTGAAGACGCAGGGTCATAAAGAAGCCCACCGTTCTCAGCCACAATCAATTTGAAAAGATGTAGCTCAGAAAAAACTGTCTTCAGTTCGGGTAACTCTCGCCCAGTTACCATCACAAGCTGTCTTCCTGTACCAACGAACTTTTTTAACGCTTCGGTCGTGGTAGAGGTGATGCTGCCGTTATGCACTAGAGTGCCGTCAAAATCCGTAGCTAACGCATGGTATCGCATGGAGTGTATTTTCAATTGATCGTTGGTGATGCGGCGACGGCTTCAATTTGCGCCGATAGTGGCCGAGCTGTACGGTTAGCGGTGTATTGCTATGAACTGGAATCATCGGAAGTGAAAACGTTGCTATTTGCGGTAACGCAACTTCCGTACCGCCTTTCAGACCGGTTGGAATACGTCGCTCGCTAAATTCGGCAGGTTGACGGTTTGGTTTCATTTTCGGCGCGGAAGTTGCCTAACTGTCGAGTTCCATAACTCCCGGCCGATGCCTAACGCCGCGGGCGTATGCCATAGGAAGCGCTTCCCGACAGCGTACTAGTATTGCTCACTGGGATAGTAGTGCTCACCGGGATAGTAGTGCTCACCGGGATAGTGGAACGCCTGAAGAAAATATAGGGCTGGCCGCGTTGGCTTAACAGAAAATGGGTGGAACTGGCCGCGAATCTGCCAGCGGTTTCGAAAGTGAATCCGTGTGGTCGCAATCGATTCTCACTGTGCTCACGTAGCAAGCTGCGGCCGTAAATAATGAGATTTGCCTCAAAGACTTCGTTAGCACTAGTGGGCTGCGTAGATAGTGAAAAGCAAAACATGATTGATCAAAATGTTGAAAGTCGGCTCAGTTCTGGGCAGTTATTTGAGGTAGTCGATAATGACCCGCGGGCGGTTGCAGGAGAACCCAAGCTTGAAACTGTCTACGATCGGGTCGATAACTGTAGACGTCGGTCGCTTGCGTTGACCACTCGGCTGACGATTGAAGATCAGGTCGCGCAAGCTAATGCCGAGGCGAGCCCGACGAAATGGCACCTGGCGCATACAACATGGTTTTTCGAGAAGTTTATTCTCAGCCAATATTTGCCCTCTTACCAGTCTTACTGCCAGGATTTTGATTTCTGTTTTAATTCTTACTACGAATCAATTGGCAATCGGCTCGCACGCGACACTCGCGGCCTTTTGACTCGTCCGAGTCTACAAGAGATCTATCGGTATCGCGCTCACGTGGATGCGGGATTAAAGCGGCTCAGCAAGCAAGAAATCGTCCACGGTTCAAGCCTTCGCGTACTCTTGGAATTGGGTATCGCGCACGAACAGCAACATCAAGAATTGATGCTGACTGACATCCTTGCGCTCTTCGCCGCCCAGCCACTGCTGCCTGCATACGAGGTTGCTGTTACCCATACTGTTGCACGCGCTGGCACAGATTCAAAATCGACACCAACTGCTGCGGATTTTATAGAGTTTGCAGGTTGTGTGACCCAAGCTGGGCATTCGAGCCAGAACGAATTCGCATTCGACAATGAAGCTCCTGAACACGCGGCCCTAATACATCCCTTTCGCATTGCTGCACGATTGGTTAACAACGGTGAGTGGGTCCACTTTATCAACGATGACGGATATCGCAACGCTAAGCTATGGCTAAGCGACGGTTGGGCGTGGGTCCAAAAGAACAGTATCAATGCGCCGGGCTACTGGCACTGTACTGATGAAGGCTGGAAACAGATGACTTTACTGGGGCTACAACCGGTAAGCAGTGATGAACCGGTATGCCACGTTTCGTTTTACGAAGCGGACGCATTTGCTAAGTGGTCTGGGAAGCGGTTGCCGACCGAGTTTGAATGGGAGCACTCAGTCCGGGAATGTGGTTGTCCTGTAGATAAATCGGCGTCTGTCGCGTGCAAGTTTATTCCGGCTTCAGTGGACATGAGCCAGCTATATAAATTGAAACAAGCCTTTGGTGATCTTTGGCAGTGGACGTCGAGCCCCTACATGCCGTACCCAGGCTACACCGCTCCCAGTGGTGCGATTGGCGAATACAACGGCAAGTTCATGTGCTCACAAATGGTTCTAAGAGGTAGTTCGTTTGCTACGCCGCCGGATCATGCACGTGTAACCTATCGTAACTTTTTTTATCCTCAACAACGTTGGCAATTTACAGGGTTGAGACTCGCGGAGAACGCATCGTGATTCAGTATTCAAGCGAAACAAGTTCCCAAGAATTTGAAATATTCGATACTGTCACCAACGTCGAGTTCGCGCGCGAGTTGTTGACCGGTCTCTCAGCCCGGCACAAATCAATTCCTTGCCGCTTTCTTTACGACAAGCGGGGCAGCGATCTGTTCGAGCAAATTACTCATTTGGAAGAATACTATCCCACGCGCGCGGAAACGAGCATTTTGCGCATGCTTGGACCAAGTTTCTCGCGAGCCGCCAAGAATGAAGTTGTACTAGTCGAGTTCGGCTCCGGCTCGAGCACTAAAACGGAGCTACTCCTCGACGCTCTAGGCAGTAAGGCCGAGGTCTATGTTGCCATCGAAATCAGCCAAGCCGCTCTCGAAAGCGCTCTTCACCGCATCCAGCAGCGATACCCTAATCTGAAAACAGTTGGTATATGCGACGACTTCAATCGACAAATATCGCTGCCACATCATGTCAAAAAAAATGTGGTGACTGGCTTTTTTCCTGGTTCGACGATTGGCAATCTTGATTATACGGAAAGCGTCGAGTTATTGGTTGCAATGCGAAAAACTTTGGGCGAACAGGCAACTCTCATTGTTGGTACGGATTTAGTGAAGTCGCCGGATATTCTGATTCCTGCGTACAACGATTCGCGTGGCGTGACCGCCGAGTTCACTCGAAATATCTTAGTGCATGCCAATCGCGCTGTGGGGACTGATTTCTGCGTTCAAGAGTTTGAACATCAGGCTCTTTGGAATGCTCGCAAACAGTGTATTGAAATTTATTTGGTTAGCCAGACCGAGCAAGCGGTGAACTTGCTGGGACGCGACGTTAATTTTAGCTGCGGTGAGCGCGTTCACATTGAGAACTCACAGAAGTACACGATTGACGGCTTCACTGCATTAGCAAATCAGGCTGGATGGACTGCGAAGTCGACTTCGACTGACGAGCAAGAGTGGTTCGCTGTTCACGAGTTAGTTGCAAAGTGACATACACGTAGTTCAATAAGTTATCGATAACGCACATATTGAACATTTCATGAAATTACAAGACGCCCTAAGTACCTCCCTGTCTGACAAAAACATGAACGGTACCCCTTCATCCAAAGTGATACCCGGGCATCTGTTCTGATAAGCAACCAGAGGTGCAGATTGCTAGCAAGAACAGGAATCAGTTGCATCAGGTCGGCCTGCCCGAAGTGCGTGCGCGTACAGAAGTACTTCATATCTTCGGTGAGTCGCTTCTGAGGGGGCACGCCATGCCCACTCGGTAATTGGGAGCAACCATGTACCTCGCGAATGCGACTTACTGAGATACGGAACAGTTCTTGTAGTGCAACGCCTCAGCTTCATTGCCTAAGGCTGCATAGGCTATCGAAAGATTGTGATAGACCTTAGGTTGGAGCGTCTCCAAGACAAGTGCTTCCTTTAGATCCCCGATCGCTTCCTGATACCGGCCTAACGCGATTAAAACGCGCCCGCGAGTCTCCCGAAACTGGGGCTGCTCGGGAAGTCGTTCCATGGCCCCGTCGATCAAAAGCAAAGCATCCGTTTTCGAGATATTCTGGTGATCTAATGCCACGAGTGCTAAGTTGTTCAACACCGTTGCGATGTGCGAGCCAGCTGCCTCAGCTAGATCACAATGAAACCTTGCTTCTTTTTGGTTGCCCTCAAGCATATTGAGAATACCCAGCATGAAGTGAGCTGACTCGTGATCAAATCCTTGCGCCATTGCAGACTGTAACTGAGGCAAATATTGATCGGGGTATTGCCTAAGTTCATGTAAAATATTTGCTAGCGCATTAAGGACTAGGGGGTCATGCGGCGCACACTGACTTGCTCGTTGAATTAATTTCACACGTTGCAGAACTGCTACTGCGAAAGGTGACTCCTTCTCGATCCGACTAGCCCACATGATCATCGCTTCTCCGGCAGCTTGCCGAAAAATCGCGTTTTTAGAAAGGAGGAATCCCTCTGACAATTGCCGTACCGCGTCTGCCTCTTCTTCAAGAAGAAGATGGGCTCGAGCCAATTGCAATCGGATGCGTTCATCTTGAGGGTTGCGCTGCACATTTCCCGCGAAATGGAATTTAGCTTTTGTCAAGTATTCGTGCGCACGGTCAAGTTGCCCCAATTGCTTAGCAACCACCGCTGCGCTGAGTCCCACCGAGGGATCGATTAGCGTGGCGTCATGTAGCGCTGCCAGCGCTTTTTCAAACTCTTTGTGATGGAGCTGATAAGCGGCCAAATACTCTTTCGAGCGTTTGGCGGTTTCCAAATGGCCGGAATTTGAGGCAAGCGTCACAAGCTTTTTAAAACGGTGGTGTTTAGACTCTTCCCAGTCGCCGTAGTACTGCTCTTTAAAATCTTGCTCCAACTCCCAAAAAGCGGCATCTGGATTCTCGCGTTCAACCAGTCGCGTGAATAACTCGCGAGCAACTTCCATGTTCCCTCTTGCCTCCTCAACGGAAGCCCTTTGAAACGAAAACAGTTGATTATCGGGAGAAAGCACTTCCAACTTCTCTAAACGTTCAATCGCACCGTCTAAATCAGAACCGAGAAGTTTTTGGGTTAATTCGGTACGCAACAACGATATTTGGTCGTCGCGATTAGGGATTAAGTACCTGGATACGACCACTACAAAAATTAGTCCCGCACTTATCAGAAGTACAGGAACTAAATAAGCCTTGTTAGGTCGGTACGCTTGCGATTTGGACAGAATCAGTATGCGGTTCGCTCTGGGCAGATTACTTCTTGCCAATTACAACCCCCCTTATTGAAGTGCTTTTGTCGAACTCGAAAGCAAAGTGCAGCGCCGGCGGAGGCCACCGACAGTACGCAACTCGGTTCGGGCACCGCCGTGAAAAGAATTGGAAGCTTCAGTTAACGATTCACTTTGATGCTCTGCGACCTGCAAATGCAATGCCAGATGGCAGACTAATTGCGACTGTGCCCTTTGTATTGCCGCCTCAAAACAGCAGTGAAGATGCAATCTACATGTAAATGCCAGAGTTAATGCGCGACTGAGGTGTAGGTCAAGTGCCAACTCTTAGACGGGACAAGCACGACCAACCCGAAGACAAAAAACACCCATTTAGAGGGAAATCGAGCGAGATAGAATGCGATAAAGCAGGCATTTTGGATGCGACAAAATCAGAATATTTCAAATATTTAGTTCTTGGGGTGGGTAGTCGGAAATTGTCGCGCAGGGTTACACACGGCAAGCGTTACTCACTCCGATCCCAGCGGTAGCGCCGAAATCTGATTGTCCACGGTCACCGGTTGCAACTTGCGCAAAACGCCGGCCCGGAAGCCCCGGTTCTTTTGCGATAACGGTTTGACCTCACGTGTGGTTTTATTATCATGCATGACCTAAGCGTGCTTTTTCCTTGATGGTGTGTAGAGAAGGGAATTCGCAAATTCCATTTACGGTGGCAAAGCAATAGTTATGAATAAAACTGAGAGTTCGATTTGGATGCTGCTGGTTCTCTGTGGACTCCAGGCCCCGGCTGCCGAAGTGTTGATTGAAGCCGAATCTTTTCAGCAGCGCGGCGGATGGCAGCTTGATACGCAATTTATCCGGCAGATGGGTTCGCCCTATCTGTTAGCGCACGGCCTGGGGACCCCGGTAAAGGACGCGACCACGAAAGTCAAGGTCACAACCGATGGCGAGTACACGGTCTGGGTCAGGACGTTCAATTGGGTAGCGCGTTGGCAGGCTCCAGGAACGCCCGGGCGATTCGCCGTCTCTGTCGATGGTCAGAGACTTGAGAAAGAACTTGGGACCGAAGGTGCCAGTTGGAGTTGGCATCAAGCAGGGCTTGCACAGTTGAAAGCGGGGGAAGTTGAACTTCGCTTGCATGACCTAGCAGGTTTTGACGGTCGCTGCGATGCAATCTACTTAACTACAGATAAGCAGACAAAGCCGGATAATAGTTCTGAGATTTTGTCGGAGTGGCGGCGTAAGTTGCTCGGCATTAGCGAGCCAATTGAGATTCGCAAGGAATACGATTTGGTCGTAATCGGTGGCGGCTACGCTGGGATGGGAGCGGCGATTTCGGCAGCGCGGATGGGTTGCAAAGTTGCGCTGATTCAAGATCGCGGTGTTCTAGGCGGAAATGGTTCAAGCGAAGTTCGGGTCTGGGCGATGGGCTTAATTCGGCGTGGAAAATTTCCACGAATCGGAGAAATTGTCGAAGAGTTCGCCGACTCAGCGACCAAAAGCCCAGGATCGGCAGAGATGTTCGGCGACGAGGTTAAAGAAGAAGTTGTACGCAAAGAAAAAAACATTGACCTGTTTTTGAACCATCATGCATTTCGAGCCATCAAGGACGCGGACAAAGTCAAATCGGTCGACGCGATTGACACACTCTCAAGTCAATTGCGTCGCTTCGAAAGTCCGCTGTTCGTGGACTGTACAGGGCACGGAACGATCGGTTTCTTGGTCGAAGCAGACTGGGAGATGACTCCGCAAGGACGCATGGGGATGAGCAACATGTGGACGTGGGACGAAGTCGAAGGCGCTAAAGCCTTCCCATGGACGCCGTGGGCGTTGCCAATGAATATGGCCGATTTCCCCTATCCTCGCGATCATCACGGACAATGGTTTTGGGAAAGCGGTTTTGATAAAGATCCGATCAAAGATGCCGAGGAGATTCGCGATTGGAATTTGCGAGCGGTGTTCGGTGCATTCAACGCAATGAAGAACGGTGATGGTAGTGCTAGTCATAAGAATGCGATTTTGACTTGGGTAGCCTTCGTTGGCGGACCTCGCGAAAGTCGTCGACTGATGGGTGATGTCGTGTTGACTCAAGAAGATGTAGTCACCAAACGTCAATTCCCCGACGGATGCGTGCCAAGTACCTGGTCGATCGATTTGCACTATCCCAAAAAGGAGTTTGCTAAAAAGTTCGAAGATAACCCATTCATTTCTATCGCCGAGCATGATCAACGGATCGATCGTAACTATGGTTATCCGGTCCCGTATCGCTGCTTCTACTCTCGCAATGTCAACAACTTATTTATGGCAGGTCGCTGTGCCAGTGTGACGCACGAGGCCTTAGGCACGGTTCGAGTCATGAAGACTTGCGGCATGATGGGTGAAGTGGTTGGGAAAGCCGCCAGTCTCTGTCGGCAGCATGACTGCTTGCCTCGCGATATTTACGAATCGCATCTGTCCGAACTGACTCAGTTACTTGAATTGCCAGGCAAAGCCAGACGTGAGTCGATCGGCGGTGCAACCGAAATTCCTGCCGATGCTTTACCACTAGCTAGCAGTTATGGCGTGGCAAATGGAGTTGATCCAAAATCACTTGAGGGCATCGTGATCGACAATCGCGAAGCTAAATCAGAAGGTACTTGGACCTCAGGCGAAGGTCTCAAAGGTTTCGTGGCCTACGATTACGTTTACGCTTCAGCCAACTCAGGAGCCAAGATCACCTTCGATTGGAAATCGGATAAAGACATTAAGGTCGAGATTCGGCTGGCCTATCAACCCCATGAAAACCGAGGCAATAAAGTTCCGGTCATGATCGTCGTGGGTGACAAAAAGGAACAGGTACGAATCAACATGCAACAGAAACCGCCGATCAAAAATACGTTTGTTTCGCTAGGCGAATTTGATGTCAAGAAAGGCGAAACTTTATCGATCGTCGTATCCACCGAGGCCGCTGGAGGTTTCGCGCATGCCGACGCAGTACAGATACTGCCGAAAAAATGACATTTCGTGGAAATCCCCAGCCGCCGAATGGCCAGCTCCCAATAATCCCGCTCGCTACGACCCAGTTCGCTACGACCCAGTTAAGAACCAACCAATTCAACATGAACGGAACATTCCAGCAATGGGGCGTCCAGTTGGTTCGAATCGGTTTGCTCTTCGGTATCCTGTTGGTCATGAGGTTGCAACACGATCGCCTGGTGGCAATCAGCAAATCGAAGTCGCTCGATTCGATTGAGCTGAGCAGGGTGCTCGATTTCTTTCCGCTGGCCGCAGAATGGGGCGATGCGGAAAGTCATGGTGGGTTGGAGGTGCTCTCCCGCGAAGGAGTAACACTCGGATATGTAGTTCAAACGTCCCCGGATAGCGATCAGTTCCTCGGTTTCTCAGGGCCCTCGAATCTCCTAGTTGCATTCGATTCGAATGACCGCATCATTGGAGTCAATGTCCTTGCCAGCGATGACACTCGTGATCATGTCGATCAAATTCGGCATAGCCGCAGTTTTTTGCACTTTTGGAACGGAATGACTTGGTCACAAGCCGCTGATAGCAAGGGTATCGACGGCGTCGCCGGGGCTACTCTGACGAGCTTGGCAATGGTCCAAGGAATACAGCAACGACTGGGTGCAGTGCACGTTTCGACGAAGTTTCCCAAGCCACTCGAGCTTGCGGATGTAACCAAGTTCTTTCCGGAGGCTTCACGTATTGAACAGGACCCAACCGTTTCGTCGCTATGGCATGCCTATGACCAAACATCGAAATCCTGTGGTGCAGTTCTACGAACGTCCCCTGCTGCCGACGAAATCATCGGTTACCAGGGGCCCACTGAAAGTCGCATTGCATTCTCGCTGGATGGTGCGATCGTAGGTGTCGCAGTTGCCTCAAGCTTCGATAACGAGCCCTATGTAGGTTACGTTAGGAGCGATGCAAGCTTCGAAAAGACACTGAAGCGGTTCACGATTCGCCAATGGAGTGAACTGGATCTTAAGAAGGCTGAAATTGAAGGCGTGTCTGGGGCGACGATGACTAGTATCGCAGTGGCACAAAGTCTTGTAGCGGCAGCAAGTAAGTATGAATCGGAAAGAACGAAACAGAAAAACTCGACAAATGGGCTCAATGCTTTTGAACTTTGGAGACGTCTCACTACGATTGCGATCGTCGCCACTGGCTTGGTAATCGGACTTACTTCACTAAGGGGCAAGAGTACCGTTCGTATTGCTTTTCAAATTCTGGTGATCGCCTATCTTGGATTCGTCAACGGTGATTTGTTGTCGATGGCTATGATTGCCGGCTGGGCCAAGAACGGCGTGCCATGGCAAAACGCGTTGGGGCTGGTGATCTTGGCCCTGGCTGCGTTGGTTGTGCCCATTATTGCTCGTACTAACATCTACTGCTCGCACCTTTGTCCTCATGGAGCCGTTCAGCAATTGCTGCCACGTCGATGGAAGCATAAGTCGGCGATGCCACCTCGACTTGTGAAGGCTTTAATTTTGATACGCCCCGTACTCATCATTTGGGTCATTGTTGTAACTCTTCTGCAGTGGCGTTTTAGTTTGGTCGATATCGAACCATTCGATGCCTACGCATGGCGTTCGGCAGCGTGGCCAACGATAGTTGTAGCCCTCGTTGGTATCGTCCTATCGTTGCGCGTTCCGATGGCCTATTGCCGTTACGGATGTGGAACAGGGGCCATCCTGCAGTTCGTTCGCCGAAATTCTCGCAGTGATCGAGTGACGCGAGCCGATCTGTTTGCAATCGCTTGCTTGTCGCTGAGTCTGTTTCTTTACCTCTTTCGTTTGCCGCTGTAAGCATCGCAGACTAACTATGCTCACCCACAATAGACTACAAAACGCTAGCAGTGCTTGGCTGCTGTTGTGCATGGTCAGATTGTCAGCGATGACGACCATTCAGCATCCGGTTTCTCACGAAACCAGCTACCCCGTTCAAGTTGGTGAGATTGAGACGGTTGAGGCGGTGGCGACGCTGGCTGGTCGAGCCATAGGGACATCTTACACTCTAAAGTTTGTCAATCGTGACCTGAAAGATTCGGTAGACGACATTGCAGCCTCCATCCGCGGAGAACTCGAACGGATCGAGTCGATCTTTTCACTTTATCGCTCGGGTTCAGAGCTTAGTAGGCTGAATTCAGCCCCAGCTGGCACATGGATTCCAGTTTCAGAAGATCTTTACACAGTTGCGAAATTTGCAGTCGACCTGTCGCAGCTGACTGACGGTGCGTTCGATCCGACACTCCGCCCCCTCGTTGAGCTCTGGCAAGGCGATCGCCTAAGCGGTGCATGGATCCCTCCATCCCAAGAGGCCATTGATGCCAAGTTAAGAATGTTAGGTACATCACAATTGATGTTTCAACCCGACTCACATTCGATTCAAAAACTCTCTTCACAGGTGGAACTCGATCTTAACAGCGTAGTCGAGGGCTGGGTGATTGAACGCATTCTTGATCTGTTGAAACGACAAGGTTGCACCAATGCCTTGTTCGAATTGGGAGGCGAATATGGCGCCGTGGGTTCCAAGCCTGAAGTTAACGGCTGGACTGTTGGAATTGAGGATCCGCAAGCACTTTCACAAATCTATGCGACGGTCTGTTTGAAAGACGTAGCGTTATGCACTTCCGGCAGTTACCGCCAAGCTCGCCAATACGCTGGAAAACGTTATTCGCACATCATCGATCCCCGGACTGGTTCTCCGGTATCATACGAGCTGCTGTCCGTCTCCGTACTGCATCCGAGCCCGATGCTCGCCGATGGTTGGGCCACTGCTCTGATGGTTTTAGGCCCTGTCATCGGACTTGAGATGGCTGAGAAGCACGGTTTGGCAGCAAGCTTTGTTTGCCAATCAATCAACGCAACTTCTTCGCCCATGTTATCCGCCAGTGCAAGCGGAAAGATCTTACCTAAGGCCACGACAGTTCGAACGGACTCCCGAGTTTGGCTATTAGCCTACAGTGGCATCATCGCCTGCAGCTCCCTCGCAGCCGCTTGGTTCGTATTTCGCAAACGCCGCTCGCGTTTTCATAGAACATACTCGTAGACGATGCTTAGGTGGTCAAGAATACCTTTACGACTCCAGCTTGAAGTCAAGCGTGTTCATGCCTGCTTTAACGTCGGCCTTCAGTTCAGACCGCACATTGTACCGAGCCGGAATGGTGGGCTTCCCCGAGTTGGGCCGCTTTGTAGCCGATTTGCCCTCTTCGTCTGAGCTTACAGATTCCTCAGGCTCTCCGTCCTCACTCGGTGCAATTTCAACACGATTAGGACCGACTTTGGTCCCTTTCGTTTGGCGAACGTAGGTGAGCTCGTACTTGCCCTCGGCATCGGTCATTCCTCGAGCCGGTCGGCCACTATCTGGTTGAAAGACAACAGCGATGCCGCTGAGTGGCTTTCCGTCTAGTGTAATGGTTCCCGTCACTTGTCCGAGTGCGGGCTGGTCGCTGGGGGCACATCCGGGCTGAAAGGACAAAATGCCTACGACGATCAGCATGCAACCAAATTGATTCCAACTCACTTGATAACTCACCATTGGGTTCGTTTATTCCTGAATCTTGTTTCGAACTACTGTTGTAGGTTAGCAACTTCGCCTTCAGCCCGCGTGCTGATCGCTTGATAGGTTGCCATATCCATGTTCTCGGACAAGAACTGGATACTTCCATCCCCCAATGCGAAATGGGCTCCGCCCGTGTGCCAGCTTCCGGATGCTTCCTCGGCCCCACCATTGATCGGATCGTTACTTTCAGCAGCGATTAAATACTCTGACATTTCAGTCGGTGGATTCGCATCCGCGCCCGTGGAGAACATCGCGCGACGATCGCAACCGGCACCAAATCCTCCCATAGCGTTGCCGCCAGAGTCGGGAACTTCACTTACAAAAATAGTGTTGGACAGGCCGTCCACCACGTCGCGAAACTTAGTGCGGCTACGGACATAGAAGATTCCGTTGCCGTTCATGCAGCCCCAAGGTTTGGTCTGCATGTCGGCCAGCGTCGCGATGCCTGTGCAAATGCAGTCGTCGTTACCATTGCCAATCCGAGTCCCCATATTGCCGTTGTAGTTCGACGGTTGGTAGCCATTCTTCTGACTGCCATCGCGAACATCAGGCTGCGAGGGACACCAGAAAATCGAGAGAGTCGTTTGGCGAACAACAAGCGGCTTGCCCGTGTTTTGATCGCCGAGTTCATTTCCCATGCCATCCGCACCTTGGACAGCTTGATAGAGCGTCGATTGTTCGATGAAAGGAAGAATGCTTGCATGCCAAGTCCACCCATGACCATTAAAATTGGTGCCAGCCGCGTTGGGGATCCCATTGCTGCCAGCCGGCAAGGTTGCAAAGGTGGAAGTATAGTTGTGCAACGCTAGGCCGATCTGCTTTAAATTGTTAGAGCATTGCATTCGTCGCGCCGCCTCCCGGGCCGCTTGAACCGCTGGCAGTAACAGTCCGACGAGAATGCCAATGATGGCGATAACAACCAGCAACTCGACGAGCGTGAACCCTCGACGTGGACCGATCGCTTTGAACATAAAAACTTCCTTTAAGCTAAAAAAAATGTGCCTTGGGTGCCTACTCCGCAACTACAGACACAAGCAACATTCGCTTTTAGTCATTGCAGGATTAATAATACGCCGTTCTCTCGTCCCAATCCATTATGCACGCGGCCAAGTTCGGCTGAACGATTCTAATTATCACGACTTTACAAAACGCTGAGATCATTGTCGATCCGAACGAGGCGTATTAACAGGAACTTAACACTTGCAACGAGTCAAACAAAGTCAGTTTGGGCGACCGAGGGGTTGAAGATG
>JANNNN010000849.1:0-1596 GCA_031398555.1 Planctomycetia bacterium
GATCTTATCCTGGTGGACCAAAGTCTCGTACTCACGCATTGAGGAAACTAGGAGTGCCTGAATCGCGTGCGCGGCCGTAACCATCGACTTGTGATTACAGCGACGAGAGAAATGCCACATCCAGCTCCACAGTGCGGGATCGAGCCGAGGTTGAATGCGGAATGGACTGCCGGGCGAAAGCATCGCTTTGACTGCGGCTTTAAAGGCTCCGGGCTCGGTCAGTGGGAGTACGTGGCTGGGGCAGACAAGCCCGCAGTTGCCAAAAGAACATGCTCCGCCAATTGTCTTGCGGTCCACCACGGTAACTTGCCAGCCGGATCGGGACAGATACCAAGCGCAATTTACTCCGATAATTCCGCCACCGACAATAACAACCGAACCCTTTTGGCTCATCACCATTCCTTAAATGAAACATTCGTCAAAAGCCTATTTCTATCCCTTCCTAGACCTAACCAAAAGGAGTGATAGCAATTCACAATATGTAAACGCTCATCGCTTAGGCTTCCAGCTTGAGACGGTTAACTGTTGTCAGCTCGATGCAGCCAGATAGAGCGAACTTTCACCACATTCTTAATAAGCGTAGAGACCGAAGGCGAAATCCGGGGGAAGTTGTGACGCATTATGAAAGTTTAAGGCCAACACATTAAGCCATTCAGCTTGTGCGCAAATACGCCGATAGTAGGTTTTGTTAGCCCACATAAGCGTTTTGGATTTCAAGCCCCTCCAAAGCAAGTAACAACATGATTTTCTCGAAGCAACGTCGTCGCCGCATTTTCGTTGTCTGCCTCTGCATATTCTCTGCTAGTCTACCTCAAACGCTCTACAGCCAGGAATTGCACTCGCTTCTGTTCAGCGATGATCCAATCTCGCTCTCTCCAACTCAAAGCCCAAAAGAAGCGCCACTTGAAACTGAGAAGTCGCCGAAAGCTCAGGCACTGGCAATCGCTCCAACTGTCGATACCGAGACAATTCATGAGCGCTTCAAAGACGGCAAGATTCATGTCGAACGTAACGTGACGCTCGATGGGGATCAAAATTATGTCAGCCATGGCAATTACACAGAGTGGTCCGTCAAAGGCGATATCGTTGCTAGCGGCACCTACGAGATGGGTAAGCGCCAAGGCCCTTGGCTTAAATTTTACCAATCCAAAGATGCGGCCCTTCTTACCACACTGCCCTATTCGAAGTTCAAAGCCCCTTTCCAATCCTCCGTCGAATTCAAAGACGACAAGATGGACGGGATGTGGTCAATCATTGATGCAGATCGTCGCGTAGTAAGCCAAGTTCAATTGGTTGGTGGAATTCGCGACGGCAAATCGACTTGGTTCCATACCAACGGTCAGTTGCTTTACCAAGCTGACTACGAAGACGGCATACTCGATGGCGACTACATCGAAAAAACCACTGAAGGTAAGGTCGTACGTCAAGACACCTACGTTGATGGCCGACGCGCGGAGACTACCAAGGAGCAGCACCCCTCGAAGGCAGTTAAGAGCGAAATGAGTTTCCTCAGCCCGCCGCAAATAGTGGTTTCTAAAGACGACTGGGACTCTGCTAAACTTGCTACCTATTCGTCAACTGGCGAAAAAGTACTGC
>JANNNN010000878.1:0-8512 GCA_031398555.1 Planctomycetia bacterium
TCAACCTCGCCAGCGCGCTCGGAGTTGTTGGCTTAGCCAATCGGACGCCGTATGCGAGCAGCAAGGGTGCAGTCGTACAGATGACTCGCACGCTTGGGCTTGAGCTCGCACCATTCAATATTACTTGCAATGCAATTTGCCCTGGACCATTTTTGACAGAGATCAACGAATCGATCAAGGACAGTGATGAAGCGAGGCGTTTCATCGTTGGCGCAACCGCTTTGGATCGCTGGGCTAACTTGGAAGAAATCCAGGGCGCTGCCATCTACCTCGCCAGCCCCGCCAGCAGCTACACCACCGGCAGTCTACTCTCCGTCGACGGCGGCTGGACAGCTCGGTAGGTAGGTTCGGGAGACGTGGTGCGATTATTTCTTATGAGTGCTCCAATCACCAATTCGTAGTGCGCAATTCAGATCGGATATGTCCTAAGCTTCCAAAAACACTTTGCACCCTAGAAATCGAAGAGTGAACTGCGATTTATAGGTGACTGGGGTTCAAAATCGGGTTATCGAAAGCATAAAACCGCAAGAGAATGGAAGACCGCAAAACAAAAAGCGAAAGCTACGTCAATCTTGCGGGATCGGTTTGCTCAAAAACGGCAGGACATCGGGCAAGACTTTGACGTTCGTGGTCAAGCGCAGGGGAACCGGTGCTCCGATATCGAATTCGCACTGAATGAATGAAGCTTGCCAACCTCGTTCAGGCTCGACCAATTGCACTTCGTAAAGTCCGTCTCCAGTTTCTTTTAGTTCCTGGAACTTGTAAGCCTTGCCGATGGTATCGACCCGGAAATCACGAGCATCGGGATTGAGGGCTTGCCAAAGCAAAACGCGTTTTGGCTGAGTCTTGCACTGAACGCTCAAGCGATTCTTGGCATCAAACTTCCATGTAAACTCAGGCCGTGGCGTATTGTTGACAACGGAATGATGAAATGCGATCAGGGACTCAAGAGCGTTCGAGTCCTTGAGGGAGTGCTCGGCGTTGGGCACATAGCACAAGTGTTTCTCGCCGGGCAACGCACCGAAATAGAATTGCGAAGAATCGGGAAGGAAGAATTGGTCGCCGGTAGCATTGATGATGCACTTGGGCATCGTAAACCGATCGCGATAGGCAAAAGGGTCTTCAATCTGAAGTAGCTTTGCGTAGTTGGCTGTCTCGCGCCGCTGCATAATATGGTGATCAACATACTCTTCAATCGCAGGCGCCCAGAAACCATAGGCGGCATAGTGATGACGCATAGAAACATCCATGTTTAATACGTCAATCACCAGCGGTGCAATAGCGATAACTCGCTTGTCGACGGCTGCGGTCATCCAAGTTGTCCAGCCTCGCTTTGAACCGCCTGCAACTACGAACTGATCCACTTTCAACTTGCCGCCCGCTTCGCTGCCCAGAAACGCTTCGACAGTATCCATCGCTCGCACGACAGCTTTGATCATAGGACCGCGCGCTGGCCAACGATCATCGCCGGTCTTAATGAATTGGTCCCAAGTGTAGCCGATCAAATCGTCTTCGACTCGCGGCTTGCCATCCCCGTGAAAAATGAGCGGCTGGTTGGGGACTTGCTTCAATTCAGCGACAACGCTTTTCGTTGCCACGCCGATTGCAGCAACGCGTTCATCTAAACCTTTCGGCGGCTCTTTACCATTGCCACCACCGCCAATGAACATCATCGCTTTGTTGGTTGTGCATCCCGAAGGCTTGAAAATTGTCAGCCAGTGTTGCCATACCGGACGGTCGACTTCGTCAGGCTTAAGCCAAGTCTGGCTCTTGAGATCGATTACAAACAACGTTCCGAGCGGTGTCTCGTGGCTGCTAACCAAATCCCATTTAAAAGTAGCGTCCGGCGCGGCAACATACCGATCAATCGAAGTCAGCTCTTTGTTCTGCGGAGTATGAAAAGCAGTGACTGGATCAGGTTTCTTTGCGTCAACCACGACCGCCTCTTGCGCGGAGGCGTTTCGGGCAAGCATTACCGATGTCAGAACAACAATTAATGCCAAGCGGCAAGCTTGCAGCGATCTCGGAGAAGTTCGACTAGAGAGAATTAAGACTGATCTGAAGAGGTGCATTCATGAGCTCCGTACGGGCGTTCAGTAATTCAAGGAATGCCCAAGTCTATTCGGCAGCCACTTGCTATTCAACCCGGCGGTTAACCCTCCGCAGCGGTAGACCCCCAACGAGCCATACTGCGGGTTAACGTTAGCAATTGTCTTTAGAAATGATCAAGCGTAGCGTTCGAACAGCAATCCACATATCTAACCAGAAGGAACGTCGTTCAATGTATTCGACGTCGAGTTCCATCATGCGAGAGAAACTCAAACGATTCTTACCACTGACCTGCCATAACCCCGAGATACCCGGTTTGACTTCGAATCGTTTTTGCTGCCACGAGGTGTAGTCATCCCAATCCAGCACGTCCGGTCGAGGACCAATGAGACTCATGCTCCCGATTAGCACATTAACCAACTGTGGAAGCTCATCAAGTGATCGCTGGCGAAGGAACGCACCACCGGGAATCAATCGATGCGCAAGATCTGGCTTCGCAATAACTTCATCCAACTCAGCTCGACTTGAAACGTATTCGCGATGTTCCGACGTTGCCAGTTCTGAATCCCCAGAATGCATGGTTCTAAATTTGTAGATCGTAAATGGCTGCCCCATCTCGCCCAATCGCGACTGCTTGAAGATCGCTGGGCCGCGCGAAACAGTGCGAATGTAGAGAGCGATTAACACCAACAACGGAGAGAGAAATATTAACGCAATGGCCGACGCCACTAAGTCAATCGATCGCTTCCAAAAAGGAGTGCGCGACCACACTAAGTTGGAATTTGGTAGTTCACCTGGTAAGAATTCTACTTCTCGCGGTAAGTCAAAGCCTACCAATCGCTCGAGCTGATTAGATTCTAACGGAGCAGTTGAGGTATTTGCGTTCATGATGGCTGCTGTCACCGGTGGGCAATCGGGTCGCTTGCGAAAGTGAGGCATTCGAGTGTTGAGTGGATAGTATAGCTACCCCACGCGGTTTAGCTAGATTTGGTGCCCCTACTAGTTGGGGTGGTTTACCGCACAAATCCTGAGGTATTCTGCGCCCTAGTTCGTGCCGCAAGGGATGATACCCCCCGCAATCGTGCCTAATGGGGCGCATTGATCCATTAATGGGCTCCCAAAGCTTACCAATCCTAGGCGATTTTGCGCCAATATTGGGTTCATCAGACCGTAACAAGATTGTTGTCGGCGATCTGCCGAATGTAGTCAGCGAAATCTTCGTCCTCACCATGCAGCAGTGAGGGCAAGGCGGTACGAAAGTCGTCTCGTCGGCACCATTCTCGCATAAAATCGTCCCATGAATGCCAACGCCTCCGCTGCTGTGGAGTCATGTTTTGGCTGTACGCAGTCAGGTAAGCCCGCTCGAACAGCGAAATCAAAATCTCGAACAACACTTGCATCCGTTCTTGCTGCTCTTCATTCAAATCGGGCGTTGATTTTTGAGTGCGTAGCTTCAAGTCTGAATGCTTAAGGACTAGCTTTAAAAAGTCGATGTAGGCGTCGGAAAGGAGCTGATAGACCTCTTCGTCTTCGTTGTCACGCTCTTTTCGTTGCTCGAGCACGAAAGTATAGATTGCTAGCGGCAAACCAAAAACGGTAACAACGTTAGCCAGCAGTTGCCAAAAATCTACTGTTCCCATAATCGTCGACTCTACTGCGCGACTAAAATTCTCTAACGCAGACTATTGCTTGATTTCCATTTCGACTGCACGGGTGATTCGCACCATGTCAATGGCCGCTTCCGCCGCCTCGCAACCTTTGTTTCCGACATTGCCACCAGCTCGATGTATGGCTTGTTCTAACGTATTGCAAGTTAGCAATCCAAATGCAACCGGTTTGCCGGTCTCGTTCATTAGGTCCATCAATGCATCGCTGACCGCACGATTGATGTGTTGATCATGAGTCGTCTCACCGCGAATCACAGCACCGAGTGTAATTACGGCGTTAATCGAGGGCTTTTTGGCCAGTAGCGTAGCAGCCAGTGGTAACTCCCAAGCGCCCGGCACGCGAACTACGACAATGTCGCCTGAGGCGATTCCTGCAGCCGACAGTGTTTCGATCGCTCCTGCAAGAAGTTTATTCGTAATGTTCGCATTGTAGGTCGACACAACAATCGCATAGCGACCACTACTGTTTTGCGATTGAGCGAGTATTTCGTGTGCCATAGGTTCAGCATATTTATTGGGAGGGTGTGGTAAGACCGGTCGCTACCTGACGGTTTAAGAATTTGGTCGCAAACTCATCAGGAACTCGGCGTTGGATTTAGTTTTTTCCATTCTTTGCAAGATTTTCTCCATCGCATCGGGTGGACTGAGTGCTCCGATCGCGCGGCGTAACGCCGAAACACGTTTGTGCTCCTCTGGGTCCATGAGCACTTCTTCGCGACGCGTACCGCTCCGATTGATGTCGATTGCGGGCCACATGCGCCGTTCAAGCATGGAGCGATCCAGGACTATTTCAAGATTGCCCGTTCCCTTGAATTCTTCATATATAACGTCATCCATGCGGCTACCGGTGTCAACCAAAGCGGTAGCAATGATTGTTAGCGAGCCTCCTTCTTCTACCTTTCGAGCTGAACCAAAGAACGACTTCGGTCGCTGAAGCGCATTTGCATCCAGGCCACCGGTGAGCAGCTTGCCGCTTTGGGGACACTCACTGTTCCAAGCTCGTGCGAATCGCGTAATGCTGTCGAGGAAGATAACTACATCGACACCGTGCTCAACCATCCGCTTGGCTTTTTCTAAAACCATGTGGGCAACCTGAATGTGCCGTGAGGAGGGCTCGTCGAAGGTGCTGCTGACGACCTCGCAGTTTGGTCCGCGAACTTCTCGAGCCATATCAGTGACTTCTTCAGGCCGTTCGTCGATCAGAAGAATGACTACATATGCTTTGGGATAGTTTTTCAAAACAGCCCGCGCCATCTTTTGCATCAAGATCGTCTTGCCAGCCCGCGGTGGACTGACAATTAACCCGCGTTGACCAAAGCCAATTGGAGCGATCAAGTCAACGACTCGCGTTTCGACTACATCAGCTGTCGTCTCCATGACAATCCGCTGATTTGGATGGAGCGGTGTAAGACTATCAAACGGAATGCGCTGGTGCCGCAAATCTGGATCGTGATAGTTAATTGCTTCAACGCGTAGAAGCGCAAAGTAGCGCTCATTTTCTTTGGGTGGCCGAATCTGACCTGCTACGTTAGCACCCGTCTGCAAACCAAATCGCCGAATTTGGCTTGGCGAGACATAGATATCGTCGGGGCAGGATAAATAGTGATGCTTTGCACTCCGCAGAAACCCAAAACCATCCGGCAGTATCTCTAGAGTACCCTCACCAAACATTAGACCATGATTCTTAAGCCGTGCCTTCAGAATCTGAAACACCAAATCTTGAGTATTCAGGTGCTCAGCATCTTTTACACTTTCGGCTGCTGCGACTGCTAACAGTTCTAGCTGCGACATTTTCTGTAAAGCAGCAAACGAAGTCTGAGATGCATGGCTTTGGCCATCCGTCAGGCTATCTCGTAGGCCATCTATGGGCAAACCATCGTTAGGCAAAGAAGCAAGGCCAGCTTTTTGAGCACCCTTCGAATTCTCAACGGAAATCTCCTCTGCTAACGAAAGCGGTTCACGCTCCGAGTCAAGTTCGCGAATACGCTCTTCGACTTCAGGACTGACTTGCGGATTGCGGCTACGGTTAGCAGGGTACGGGCGACGCGGTGGTCGATCTCCGCGCCATCGCTGGGGTCGCTGACCACTCATTGCGGACTCCTCACCGAAGAATCGGTTTGTCCAGTTCGGACTGCAGGATAAGGGTGATGCCGAGCCTCGAAAGGGCGCGTCACGGGGAAAAGGTTAGTTGACAAGGGAAAATTCTTGTGGATTGCCGTAATGCATGATGCACAACTTGCGTCGCCTGATTCAAGTTGGACATGACTTCAGGTTTTATTCGCAGGCTGCCGACACTTGGAGGGAAGTTTGCTGGAGCGAAAAGGATTGTCGAAGATTTCATTTGCCCCCGCTCGCGCGTCGGGCCTGTACTTAGACTTTGACTGCCTCCATAGTACCGCCCACAAGGGTGTCCGACAACTGGAATTTACCTTCGTTTTGTACCTCAATGCGCGTATTCAACACTTTAGAAACCACTTCTCCGTATTTAATGCATGTTTGTATCCCTCTGGAGCACGTTGAAGGGGTGGCATTGCCCGCTGGAACTTAGACCTAAATCCTAGCCAATCTTCTTGTCATGGCCATAAAACCAGTCCCGGGCTTCCATTATCCATGCGCGAGTTCGCGCTAAGACGCTGTCTGGATTTGCCTCCGCTCGGCGCTCGAAAAAGCGGAGGCGAAAGGGGACTTCACGCTTCGCGCCACTCACCCAACCCCAACCATAGTCCGAGTAGTTGAGGTTGCACCAGTAGCCATCGCCGCTGGTGATTTTTACACTTCTCCACTTAGTCTCACCGCCCACTGGCTCAAGCGACTCTAAATTTCGATGGCTAAAAATGGCGACGATTAACGAAACGCTCTCATCCGCGATCGCGATGGCGACTTCCCCCTCGGTCCCAGTCTCGCCCTTTGTGGAACCCCAAGTTTCCATAAGCCCGATAGCCGTGTCCCAGGATTGGTGCCAACCTTCACGTTGGATCGCACTCGACAAACTAGAGGAAGTAGGCAGTCTGTTGCCAATGGCAGAATCTTCGTTAATGATCAAGAATTTTCTGACTCGCTGCATAGGTTCTATACCACGCAAAATCAATTTCGGGATCAATCGTAAAAGCACGCATGCCGTTAATCTCAATAGTTTACTATGAAGCAGGCAGAATTTGGTCCTATATAGCCAAATTTAATAATTAAGCCACAGAAATAGCATCGCCGGTATTCCACTAGAGCTATATTCAAAAGTGTGGCTACAAAAAAGCCCGCATTGCTATGCGGGCTTGAGTTCTGCTGTTTCGAGTTCTCTCGAATAACGCTTGCTAACTAGCGCTTGCTGACTAGCGCTTGCTAAACTGTGTACCACGTCGGGCACCATGTAGACCGTACTTCTTACGTTCCTTCATTCGTGAGTCTCGAGTCAGATAGCCGTCGTCGCGCAAAGCCTGGAAATTGGCTTCATTATGACTGCACAACGCACGGGCAATGGCCATGCGGATCGCTCCCGATTGTCCGGTTAGTCCGCCCCCGTTGACTCGGATAACAACATCAACCGACTCGGAGTGACCAACATGAGCCAAAGTCTGAAGAACCGCTTGTTGATGTTGTACCGTAGGGAAAAATTCTTGGAGTTCGCGACCGTTAACAACGATTTTCCCGCTGCCTGGACGAAGACGCACGCGAGCCACCGACGACTTACGTCTTCCTGTTCCAATCGAATCACCAGTAATTTTGTCTTTTTTGACCGCTACCATTTTATCTCTTGCTTCGCTCTAAAAGCTATGTGAACAAAAATTAGGAGGCTTTCTTGCCTAGTTCGATTGACTGAACTTGCTGCGCTTGATGCGGATGCTCAGGTCCTGCGTAGATTTTAAGTTTGTCGAGCATGTGGCGAGCCAGTTTATTCTTTGGCAACATGCGTCGGACTGCATGGAGGATCAAGTCTTCTGGCCGACGAGCCAATCGATCCTTGTAGCTCTCCATCTTTTGACCTGGGTAACCGTTATACCACGCGTAATGACGATGCTCGAGCTTGTCACCGGTCATGACAACCTTTTCAGCGTTCGTTACAACAACATAATCGCCTGTATCGACGTGCGGTGTGTAGCTTGGACGGTGTTTGCCCATCAGAATCATGGCAATGTCACTGGCCACACGACCAAGAATCTGGCCGCTTAGGTCGACGTGATACCACTTTTGTTCCACTTCACCCGGTTTGGCGACGTAGGTTTTTTGAAAATGTGTCATAGATTTGTCCAAACAATCAAAGCTCAATCGTAGAATCCGGTCATTTCCCGGTCATTTCCCGGTCATTTCGCAGCCAAAACCGCCGCTTGGGTTCGCCAACCCGAGTCCACCAAGTTGTTCTGTTGCGGAAAGTCCCGAAGTTTATACAGCTTTGCTCCATCTCGCAAGCCGTTTTGGGGCAAATTGCAAAATGTAGCTTGGGAGGATTTATCCCGCGCGAACTGTGTCTCCGCTTGTTCAGAACGGGGTTTCCGCCTGTTCAGGACGGGAAAATGACTTTGCATTCTGCAGTTCTCATTTGTCATTTTGCAATTTTCTTCTCGCTTTCAGTCCGGCTACGGCCAAATCTCTGGCAACGAAAGAGCCTATGAAAAGGTTAAAATGAGTACTGAAATACGCCGAAGGAACGCTTCACTGCGTTGGAACTGGCCAACTGCATGTGCCAACAATTTTGCATTTTGCAGTTTTCATTTACCCTTTTTCAATTTCTTCTCGCTACCGTCCCGATACGGACGAATCGTGGCGATAGCAGGTTTTTGAAGCCTGTGCCACTTGTAGTCAAG
>JANNNN010000902.1:0-3945 GCA_031398555.1 Planctomycetia bacterium
ATTCGCAAAGGCTCACAAGCTTGGCAGGTTTTGCATTGCGTGCGATAGAAAAACCATCCCGAGCGGCGATAACCTGCCGCTAGAATTGCGTCGAACTGATCACCGGTAACTTTACCCTCCGGCAAACTCAACGGCATCCTAGCGGTTTGCCCTGTTAGATATGGGCAAACACTTGACTCGTCAACAATCAACTTTAGGAAATCTAACTGGTGCACCGGACGACCACCGCAGCAGCATGACCATGAGGCGTAAAACTCAGTTTTAGCATATCATCGCTGGTTGTGCGGGCCGTTTTGGTCGTCACCCGAATCGGACAATCCGCATCGGGTTCTGAATATCCGAGCGTCGGGAGCGTCAATCCGTTCGACGTCGCGAGCACGCCAGCGACCAATTCAAGCAGTCCACACGCCGCGCCAGCAGTGCCGAAATAGCTGGAAAAGGCGGTAACCGGCACATCGCCGCACATCGCCGCAATCGCTTGGCTTTCTTCAATATCCAACTGCTTGCCGGAAAAACCCTGAGCCGCAACCATTCCGAGGGAGCTTGCGTCGATCTCAGCCATGTTCAGGGCCGACTTGATCGCATTGCCAATTGAAACTCGCGAGCCCGAGAATTTTTCTTCAGGTTTTGAAAATCGGTTTGCGAAGCCAGTCAACTGGCCATAAATCTTCGCACCTCTTCGAACTGCGTGGCTTCGTCGTTCGATCACAATCGAGGCAGCACCTTCGGCGGCGATGACTCCGCACCGTCGAAGATCAAAAGGTGTGCACAGACCTTCCCCCGGCGGAGCATCTACGGGCGCACTTAGTCGACGACTGATTGCCTCAAGTCGAAAGATCAGCCGGGTGGGTGCGACCCGACCACCGACCGCGCCGACGACCATCACGTCGGCTTTGTCGCGTTCGATAATCATTGCCGCTTCGATCAGTGCTTGCAGGCCACTGATCTCCTCTTCAACGATGGTGTTGTTCGGGCCGCGTGCGTTGATTGCGATGCCAACATGGCAAGCCGGCATATTGGGTAAATTTTTAAGCATCCACAAAGGAAAAATGTCACGGGCAAATTGCTGGCCCCATAGCTGGTGATTCATCTCGCCTTCGCTGCTGCAATTTTGAATTGCACCTGCTAAATCTTGAATCTCACCAGGGAACATCTCAGAACCATAGATGACTCCCAAACGTTCGGCATTCAATTTAACATCGTTCAGCTTTGCGTCCTGCCAAGCCAAGTGGGCCGCGGAGTAGGCTGTTTGCACTTCGCGGTTCATCACTTTGAGAGCTTTGCGTGGCGTTACGTATATCCTGCCATCGAAATTCTTAACCACGCCGCCATAGTATTCGCATCGTTCATCGCCCTCGATGGAATGAAGCAGACTGATGCCGCACTTGCCGCTTTTGAGTGAATTCCAAAATATATCGCGACCAATACCAATCGGCGAAACACAACCAAGGCCAGTTATAACAATATCGTTTGTGCCGACCATCGTGTTCGAAATCGTCGCCTTGAAGTGTCCTGGGATGAGCTCTTATGGCTCTTAAACTAACTTATAACCGGACAAACATCAAACCAATGGCGTCCTTGAGCTTCCATCCACGCCGCCGAGGCTTCAGGGCCCCAGCCGGCAACTGGATAAGTGTTCATTGAGGGCGCCGCTGGGCTCCGCCAAGCCGCAATAATTGGATCGATGATTTCCCACGCCAGTTCGACTTCATCGCTGCGGGCAAACAAACTGGCATCGCCAACCAGCGCATCGAGCAGCAATCGCTGGTAAGCATCCGGATGCTCTTTTGTAGAGGTATCGAAGCGGAAGTCCAGGGCACTTTCCATCAGCTTCATTTCCTGCTCAGGAACTTTGGACTGGAAATGGACCTGAATACCTTCTGCCGGCTGTATTTGGATAACCAGTTGATTTGCACGAGGTTTTGATTTTTTACCGTCGCCGAACAAAATGTGGGGTGGCTCGCGAAACTGAATCACAATCTGCGTCGTCCTACAACTCAGCGCTTTACCGCTTCGCAAATAGAAAGGCACACCCTTCCACCGCCAGTTATCGATATACATCCGCAGGGCCGCGAAAGTTTCTGTTTGACTTTCCGGTGCAACCCCGGCCTCTTGTAGGTAACCTTCATACTGACCGCGAATTCCGCAATCGGCGAAGTCAGCACCTTTCAATGGCCGCACCGCTCGCAGGACTTTTACTTTCTCGTCGCGGACTTGATCGGCAGTGAATTTTACGGGTCCCTCCATGGCCGTGACCATCATCAACTGGAATAGATGATTTTGGAACATGTCGCGAAGCACGCCGGATCGGTCGTAGTAATCCGCCCGTCGGCCAATAATAACTTCTTCCGCAACCGTAATCTGAATATTGTCGATGTAGTTGCGATTCCACAACGGTTCGAAAATGGTGTTGCCAAAACGTAACACCAAAATATTCTGCACGGTCTCTTTGCCGAGATAATGATCGATGCGGTAGACCTGATCTTCGCGAAAAACTTTTTGTAGCGACTGGTTTAGCCGGCGCGCGGTAGCGCGATCAGTCCCAAAAGGCTTCTCTAGAACGATCCGTCTTGCACCGTTCGAATCATCCGCTAGTCCAGCACGCCCCAATTGTGCTATGGCGGTTTCGTACAGTTGCGGCATCGTTGAAACGTAGTAAACGCGGTCAACTTTCTCGCTTCCTTCAATTTCCGTCAATCGCTTGGCGAGTTTGTCAAAATCGTCGGCCGTGTTAATGTCGCCAGGCATGTAAAAGACGTTGGCCGCAAATTGCTCCCAAGACGCCGCATCGAATTCATTTTTGAGATACTTGGCGGTAGTTTCTGCAAGCTGCCTGCGCCATTCGTCGTCGCTGAATTCGCTGCGCGAGACGCCAACGATTCTCGTCATTTTCGGAAGCCGACCGCGCACGAATTGACAGTAAAGCGCCGGTATCAATTTGCGGCTGGTCAAGTCTCCCGACGCGCCGAAAATTACCATCGTATGTGCCATGCCAATCCCTTTACATGCAGTCAACAAACCGTAGCTTGGGACCATTTGTCCCAAGTGTGAAACTTCTAGGACGCACAATGGTCCAATCCTAGGTTGTTGGCTTCTTGCGAAGATCGAGCCATTCGGAGTGGAACGTGCCTTCCATATCAAGTCGCTTGTACGTATGAGCACCAAAGTAATCGCGTTGAGCCTGCAGTAAGTTGGCTGGCAGCCGCTCACGACGATAACTGTCGTAGTAGCTCAGTGCAGTCGAAAAGGCTGGCGTTGCGACACCCAACTGAGTCGATGCCATGATGACCGCTCGCCAAGCCGCTTGGCTCTTGTCGATGATCTCTTTGAAGTAAGGATACAGCAGCAGATTTTCCAAGTTTGGTTGCTTGTCAAAAGCTTCCTTGATGCGGTCAAGGAACTGAGCCCGAATGATGCAGCCACCGCGCCACAGCAAAGCGCAATCGCCATAGTTCAAATCCCATTTGTGCTCTTGGCTAGCGGCTTGCAGTTGCACGAACCCTTGCGCGTAGCTGCAAATCTTCGATGCATACAGGGCCAAGCGAACCGCTTCCACAAAGACTTTCTTATCGCCAACCAACTTCGAGACGGCCGAACCGAACTCAGGATTATCGCCCGATTTTGGACCCGACAGGACTTTGCTGGCACGAATGCGAGCGTCCTTGATGGAAGACAGACCGCGAGCGTAAACGGCGGTCGTGACAAGCGTACTCGGAACGCCGAGGTCGAGCGCCAATTGGCTCATCCACTTGCCCGTCCCCTTGGCTCCGGCAGTGTCCATGATCAGATCGACCATGTCCTTGCCGGTGTCGGGATCCTTGACGCTGAAGATGTCGCGGGTGATCTCGATCAGGTAGCTGTCCAGCTCGCCCCGGTTCCATTCGGCGAACGTGTCGTAGATCTGGCTGTTGGAGAATCCCAGGGTGTGCTTGAGGAGGAAGTAGG
>JANNNN010000949.1:0-2005 GCA_031398555.1 Planctomycetia bacterium
TTATCCGCCGCTTTTTCAGTGCTTGGTGGGGGATCGGCTGGAGTAGGAGCCTCAAAGATCATCTCCATCAATCGATCGAGTTCCGCGCCACGAGCTTCCAGCGAAACCACTGTCCCTTCTTTGTTCAAGAGCAAGACGGTCGGCAAGGCGGCCACGCCAAATTTCAACTGCAGTCGTTCAAGTGGATCGGAGGCATTGTCATGAATTACCTTCCACGGAAGCTCAGCATTTCCCAAATACTTGTCGAGAGCCTCGCGCGTTTCGTCGAGGCTGATTGCTAGAACTTCAAGCCCCTTGTCTTTGTATTTCGTCGCGTATTTCTTTAGTCGTGGGACTTCACTTAGGCAAGGTTTGCACCACGACGCAAAAAAGTCCACGATGACAAACTTGCCCGCGAAATCATCAGTCTTGATCAATTTATCATGAATGTCTTTGTATTCGATTTCAAATTTATGGCCGAGCAAATCGATGCGACGGATCGACGACTGGAGATTGATACGCATGCTTTGCATCTCTTCACGTTTGTCGTCCGTTAGCAAGTCATCAAGTAGCACGTAGATATCGCGAGCATCCTTTTTGTTTGGGTTCAGCTCCAGATTTGCGGCTGCAAAGGTTGCCATCTGCACATCTTCAATGGACAGAGTTTCGCGTTCCTTGAGCATCTGCTTCAGTTGTTCGACGACCTTGGTTCTTGCTTCTTCACCAAAGAAAGTCGCCAACAGTAGCGATGCGGACATTGAATCCAGTTGAGCTTGCTTGTACCGAGGCAAATTCTTGTCTTTTAGAACCGTCATCAGTTGTTTGGAAGCATCGCGAATCGCGGTCTGCATGGCACCGTACTGCTCTGCCGAGCCGGGGCGGATCGTTTTTGCCGTCGCGATGACTTTGTCGAGCACTTCGGCACTCGAATTCGCGGAAAATGTCAAGTCGGGAAGGGGTGGCAACTCGGGAGCAGGCTTCGCGGCGTCGGCATTTTGCTGGTCCCCGGTTGGCTTCACTGTCTCCTGTGCATAATTTCGTAAGGCACTTGAGGTTATGCAAGCTAGAACCAACAGCAGCCGGAGGCACCCAAGTGAAGTTAGAGAAAACGACATAGCACACAGACCTTCGTTGAACCGCGATTTGCAATCTTGACCCACAAACGTAAAGAAAACCTCTCGCCAAATCATACTCGAAATGCAACTTTAATGCTCTGCGTGGTTTCCCCCCAGACCAACGCTGTGGAGCATTTTCTTTCCCTCAATTTTCGAGCACAATTCACAAAATTCAGTTAGGTAGCTGGTTTCGTCAGAAACCGGATGCGAAATATAGGTTACTCACACGCACCGGTTTCTTACGAAACCAGCTACATTTGCTCGTCCAAAATGCTACACAGCGTTGCCCTAAGACTAAACAGACCTGAGTTCATGCATCCGTGAAGAACTGGGCTGATACCTGGAGGTCGATTTTGATGGCTCACTCCTCTGCCGAAATGGCTTGCGGTTGCTACAATTTGATCAGCAATTTGAGTTTTGAGTAAAGACGAACGTTCCGTTAAACCACAATTCTCGCTGTTGGCCAGTAATAACTTTTCGCCCTGGTAAATCATCCCAGTTCAACTCGAAGAAATAAGTCGGCGGGTGAGTCTCCTTCCGACTTACGTTAGCTCGGCCGGAGCCTCGCCCTCCCGACTTAGCGCGGCGGTTTATAGTGATCAGAGCCATTTTCAACTCGGACAAAATTTGGAGTACATGCAGTGGAATGGCAACTGAAATCTGATCAAGCTACGTTCGAAGACACGCATGGGCGAATCGAACTGGATCCGCGTGCTCCCAATGCCGGTTTAAAAATTTATTTTGGATCGGTCCAGCTTGGCCAGTTTCTTAGAATCTCTCCTAAGCCATCTCACGCATTCCAGATTCAGGAAGCCTACATACGGCAGAACGATTTGATCGTTCGTTATGAGCAATCGCTTAGTGATCTATATACCGTGCAGTTGAACTGGCGGCGACTTGAGTGCGAAATC
>JANNNN010000953.1:0-12683 GCA_031398555.1 Planctomycetia bacterium
CAAGAGTAGGACGAATCAGGCAGCGTTCAAGTCCCAAGATTTCTGGCGCGAACGGCCAAACTGCGCGAATCAACAAAACTAGCGCTAGCCCGCCGAGCAATAAGGTCTCTACGACGGGATCGAATACCGTATTGTGATGGACGACAAACGCTAACCCTAGCGACACCAACGCCATCCTGCAAATACCAAGAACCCATGCAGCCTGAATCCAGATGCTTGCCAATTTAGTCAACAGCTGCTTGCTTGTAGGGGACTCAAAAAATACTTGATCGCCTAAGAAAATTGTCGCGGGGAGCGAGATCAAAGGAAACTGAAACAAGAACAAAACGAATAGGTGCACCGCGTGACGACATCGCAGGTAGGTTTGTGGTTCTGCTATGCTTTCCGCTGCCAAAACCGCGTCCTCGCTGAACATCCAGGCCGACAGCCAGACATTGGCGATCATTAGAGGAATGCCGAAAAGTGCGCAGGCTGCGGCGATTCTCAAGCCGTGGCGGCGCAATACTCGCATCGATAGATCCAACAGTTCGAGGGCCGAGCGCTGTCGGATTACTATTTCGGTTTTATCCAGTTGCACCCGCTTGCTCCGTCGGGTACCCCAGTACCACAAAATAGAACATTAGCAGCACACTGCTAAACATTGCCCAGCATGCCTTAAACAAATAAGGCATGTTAGTCGGCGAAATCAAGCCTTCAGTCAAGGCCGCTAAGAAGAACAAGACCGCTGAAACCGCCATGACGGGTACCGCTTCTTTGCCTCTCAATTGCATCGATGCCACTCGAGTTAGCCCACCGGTAAACAACCAGCCGCTACCGATCCGCAGGCCTGCGGCGGCGGCAAGGGCGATCGCCGTCAACTCAAAAGCACCATGCGCGGTCACGAAATTCAAAAAGTTATCGCCTCCCTCAACGCCCGGCCTTGCCATATAACCGAAAACTGCACCTAAGTAGGCCGCGTTGAAAGCGGTCGTGATCAAGCCCGGAATGATTAATGGACCCAACGCAAAACACTTTAAACCGATGCCCGTATTGTGCATGATATAGAACGAAACCATAGTCATGTTCATTTCGATTGAGCGGCTCGAATCCGAATCCAATTCAATCGAACTGTACATCGTTTCCATCTGATCAATTGCCTCATCTCCAACTAGTTTCTCGGCAAATCCCGGGAAGGCTTCCGCGTTGTATGCAAGGAATGCAGACAAGCTGAACAAACCGAAAAATAGGACTGCGGCGATATGCACGCAACGATCGCGAAAGATCTGTTGGGGAGCAATTCGAAAGACGATATCGAACCATTCGTTGTACTGGAATTTTCGCGAACGATAGAGGGTGTTATGTGCTTTGGCGACGAGGCCATGCAAGTAGATGGAAATTTCCGGAGAAAGACGATACTGCTCCTCCATTGCCAAGTCGGCGCACGCACTCCGATACAATTCGGAGAGTTCGGCTATTTGCGTACCAGCGACTCCTTTCAAACTACCTGTCCCCAGTTGGTCGGTGAGTTTCTCGAGTCGATACCATTCGGCACGGCGTTTTTGAAGTGTGTCGGCCAGTGTGCCCATCTAAAAACTCTCTTGGGTACGAGCGGCGTTCAACGGCGGTGCACTCGAATGCGCTTCCGCAGTGGCTGGCTGTGCAGTGGCTGGCTGTGCAATTGCGGGATGTTCTGTCGGTGTAACCAGATTCGCCACAATTGGCATTTCATCACCGCCCTCCGCAACCGCGAAAAGTGTAGAGGCTTTGATTGAAGAAGCGGGTGAAAGAGGCTTTAACAAACCCGTGGGGGATGGAGAAACAGGGGGACGTGCGGAGGCATTGAATTTGTTACTGGGCATGTTTTGACGCATCTGAATTCGACCGGTCGCCTGCTGTTGTTCTGACATAAAGATGCGTACGAATAGCGCACACAGTAGCAGGTCGGGGCTGGTGTCCGGCAGCATTTCGAATTTCTTCAAAAGCGGTCCAGCTAAATGCTTCGCTACCTCAAGTCGTCGCGCCATTGGCAGCTTGCGACGATTTTCCATATACATCCCGATAGATTGCGTCATGGCGTAGTTTGCGACGAAGGCAGGCGGAATGAGCTCCGCCAATCCAAACGCTCGCGGATCATCGGGCTGTAAGTCCCAGGGTGGACGCCGAGCGCGGTCAACAATCACCATGGTTCCCGCCGCAAGGTCTCCAATGCGTTGGAAGCGGCCGGTGATCGTCATGCAGATCAAACCGGTTATAGGCGTTGGGAAAGTATCGGCCAGACGTAACAAGTTTCTTAGCGCTGCCTGCATTCCATTGATGGGTCGGCCATCCGTCGAAATCACTCGCAATTTGAACAGCATCTTGCCAAGAGTACGTCCATTGAACGCAGCCTCGAAGTAGACGCCGTAAAACCAATACATCGCAAAGAACAGCAGGATCATCGCAACGGTTGACAGCGTTCCAGCGAAGGGAACGAAGCTGCTAAATATCGCCACGACAACGAGTAGTCCAACAAAGGCAGCCACGCGGACGAACAAATCAAACAAGTATGCAGGAATTCGCTGAAATGGCCCCGCCAACGCGTACTCAAACTCTACGTTCTCAGGCGTAATCACACGGACCAGACAATCGAGCTTTTCTACGTTGGGTCGCAACATGCAATTACAATTAAATTGAGAACCGGCCAGCCCCACGAGTGCCCACCCACGAGTGCCCAGCACACAGTCGCAAATCGACCCTCCCATAGTATCCCACTACGATTCAAAAGTCGCCACCACTTCGGATGATATTCGCTGGGAACGATCAAAAGGTCCCACGCGAATCGCCGCGGCCTGATCCCAGTCTGCAAAATCGGTTCTGCAAACACAGCGGTGGGGCTACTTCTGATACAAAATTCGAAAGAAAAGAGTTGACCGACAACCTTTCACTGGCTGGCAACTTGGCAAGGGAGCGAAGTCACAATTGCGACTGCCTAAAACTAACATTCGAATCGCATTTTACGTATACTGTTGCCTAATACTATTGCACATTGATTGCAAAAAAGAGCGCGTTGAGTTGACAAATGGGGTCGCAAATTTCGCAGCTTGCGCGACAAAGGACTGGCACAAAGGACTGGCAAAAATGACGCAGCAGGAACCTCAAAATCGTACCGCTCGACCTAAGTTCCTAGCTAAGAACTTGTCCGATCGCTCGTCACTGAGTCAAGTTACTGGAGCCGAGGACGCATTTCTTGCTGAAGCAGCGCGTTTGGCGGGCTTTGGTACCTACACGCTAAATTTGCAGAGCGGCCAGTGCGAATGCTCCACCTCGCTGCTTTCGATTTTGCATGCGGAGCCCGGCCAAAATGTGCACGATTTGCTTGTTCAGGGAGTTGAGCCAGAACAACGGTCGATGATGGCTGAGTCACTCGATCAGATTATCAAAAACGGGGGTGACGACTGCTTTGAACATAGTTTTCGCGGTCCGGAAGGCCAGTCGCTGACGCTATTAACACGGCGCAGAGCCCTCTGTGAGGGAAGTTCACCTGCGCATTCGCTTATGTGCAGCATCCAAGATGTTTCCGAACGCAAGGCTGCATTCGTTAAGTGGCGTGAGAGCGAATTTCGCTATCGCACTTTAATGGACTTTGCAACTGATAGCTTCATCTTGCACGCCAGGGGCGGAGCCATTGTCGATGTGAATCAGCGTGCTTGCGAAACTTATCGTTATTCGAAAGAAGAGTTTATTGGACAGAGTCCAGATTTTTACGCTTTTTCGTTAACGGCTGCAAAGCTTGAGTGGATTTTTGCCGAGATGGAAAAGGGGCATACAATATCTTACAACTCTCTACACAAAAGAAAGGACGGTTCTACTTTTCCGACCGAGGTTCGGCTGCGGCCGATTGTCCTGGATGGACAGCGCTTTGTAGTGCTACTTTCGCGAGATATCACCGATCGAAAAAATGCAGAGTTTGAACTACGAAAAAGTGAGGGCAACCTTCGGCTAGCTCTCGATACGGCTCAAATCGGAAGTTGGCGATATCAACTGAAGTCGAATGAAGTGCATTTGGACGCTCGTTGCCAGCAGCACGTAGGAATACTTCAATCGGTGACGACGGTTGAACAATTGCGCAGACGCATTCACCCATTTGACGCCGATCTCGTCGCAGCCACCTTTCAATCAGCCGCTTTGCGGCGGCAGAATAGCGAGCACTTAAACCTGGAACTACGGGTACTGCTGCCGAATGGATCGGTTCGATGGATTTCCGCTAAAGCCATCTTACATTTCGGCGAAGCAGATTTGGGATCGCTGGTTGGTACCACTCTCGACATCACGGACCAGCGCAACGCAGCTGCCGCTTTTGAAGGTCAGAGTCGAGTTTTCGAACAAATCGCAACTGGTCAACCGCTAACTTCTATTCTCAATGAAATCACTTTACTCGTTGAACAATTGATTCCAGAATCCGTTTGCTACATATCGTTAACGGATAGTGATGGCAAGGATTTGCATTTCGCTGCTGGTCCGCGCGCGCCCGATCTGCTCAAGAATCTCGCCATTCCAATCGATGATGGTGCAGGGGCTTGCGGAACAGCGGCTTGGTCTGGTAAGTCAGTCATCGTCGAAAACACTTCCACCGATGCCAGGGTTCTTTGCTATCGTGCGCTGCTGGACGACTTAGAGCTTCATTCGTGTTGGTCTTCGCCGATCTTTGAGGTTGCGCAGTCAGAGGATTCGAAGCCGCCCACCGAAGACAGCCGACGACTGCCTGTGGTGGGTACATTAGCTGTCTGTCGACGTTTTCATGGTACGCCCGACTCCGAAGCTCGCTGCAGCATGGATACCGCAGTTCGATTGGCGGAGATAGCGATCAGCCGTATAAGAGCGGTGCAGGGGCTTCGTGATAGCGAAAATCGGTACACAGTCATGTCCGAAATCAGCCGCATTGTAACGTTCGGCCTATCGCGTACCTGCGACGGAGGCATTTGGAGCATCGACTGGTCGCGTCCGCAGTTTGGGTTGATTACCGACTTTGGCAGCAAGGATATTCTTGGTGCAAATTGGGAAATCCTTGTTCACCCCGATGATCATTTTAAATGCCGTCAAGTTCTCGCGCAGATCACCACGTGTAAAACGTCAAAACTCGAAGCCCGCCTGATGACCAAATCGGGACATGCGGTTGATGTTCAAATACACGTGAAGCTCGATAAATTCGACTCCGCAACCGGTGCTGCAACCATCATCGGTGGTATGCTTGATATCTCCGAATTCAAAGCCGTTGAATCGGCGCTGCGCAAAAGTGAAGAGCGCTTTGAACTGGCCGTTTCAGGCACCAATGACGGCTTGTGGGATTGGAATTTGATAACCAACGAACTGTACTATTCGCCGCGTTGGAAATCCATGCTTGGATATGAGGCCCATGAGGTGGGGAACGATTTTGAAACTTGGATGGGGCTACTTCATCCAGATGATTCGGAATTCGCGCAGACAACATTGCGAGATTTTCTGAACTCGCAGTCAACCAATTTCGACCACGAATTTCGGATGCGCACCAAGCACGGCGAATTCCGTACGATCCAATGCAAAGGAAACCTGTCGCGTGACGCAAATGGCTTACCGACTCGAATGGTCGGGACTCACCGCGATTTAACGGAGCGGAATACCGCCGAATTGGCTTTGCGCAGAAGCGAAGAGTTTTTGCGACGAGCCCAGGTGATCGCGCACGTGGGCAGTTGGACTTTAAACCTAGAGACGCAATTGTTCGATTTCTCTGAAGAAGCAGCCCGGATCTTCGAATTGGAAATTAGAAGCTGCTCTTTGGAAACTTGGCTGCAAATGGTCCACCCTGACGATTTGCAACGAATCCGGTCGGCTTACGCGGCCATGCTCGCCGGGGAAGATTTTGAACTAGAGTACCGATTGGTACTCGACGGTCGGATGAAGTGGGTAAGTTCAAAAGCGACGCTCGAATTGGATGGAGCGTTTAGAACGCCGCATTTGGTCGGCGTGACACAGGATATTAGTGCTCGAACCAAACTGGAAGAACAGCTTCGCCAATCGCAAAAAATGGATGCTTTCGGCCAATTGGCAGGCGGTGTAGCTCACGACTTCAACAATTTACTGACCGTTATCAACGGCTTTGCTTCGTTACTGTTGGATGAAATCCCGGCGGGCGAAATGCGACGCGAGTATGTTGAACAGATTCAGCAGGCCGGTGAACGCGCCGCTGCCCTTACACGACAACTGCTTACCCTCGGTCGACGCGAGTTCACTGAGCCACGCATCATTGACTTAAACGCTATCACCTCTCGCTCCGAAACTATGCTCAAGCGCCTGATCGGCGAGAATATTTTTGTACAGACGAATTACGACCAGGATCTTCCAAGCATCAAGGCGGACCCGGGGCAGATCGATCAAGTGATTCTGAATTTGGCGGTCAATGCACGCGACGCGATGCCTTCGGGCGGACGGCTGACTATTGGAACGGCCGTTTTCACTCACAATCAGCTCGAGTCAGCCCCTGGCTTCGAGCAGCTTCCATCCGGCGACTATGTACAATTCGTGGTCTCCGACACTGGTATGGGCATGACGAAAGAGGTGAAGGCCAGAATCTTTGAACCGTTTTTCAGTACCAAAGGCGTCGGCAAAGGTACAGGACTCGGTTTGTCGACCGTTTATGGCATAGTCAAACAGAACAACGGCGCAATCGCAGTCGATTCCGAGCCTGGAGCCGGCGCGACGTTTCGCATCCTGTTCCCTATCGAACATTCGCAAGCGCCAATCGTCGAAAAATCTTTGCCCACCGCAATCGCTGGTGGATCAGAAACAATCCTACTCGCCGAAGATGAAGATCTTGTACGAAAGATTGTAATAACAACGCTCGAGTCGCAGGGCTACAAAGTTCTAGCCGCGAACTCTGGAGAAGACGCCCTCGAACTCGCAAGTCGTTATACGGGACCCTTACACATGCTAATTACTGACATTGTGATGCCAGGTATGACGGGTACGCAGTTGGCAGAGCGAATGAAGAGCCGACATACCGATTTGCGAGTGCTCTACATGAGTGGCTATACGGAAGATAAGATAGTGCGATTGGGTCTGTTCTCTGCACCGGATGATTTCATTCAGAAGCCTTTTACGCCGGCCCAGCTGAATCGCAGCGTCCATGAACTCCTGCAAAATCGCTGAGCCAAAGTAACCTAGTGCTTCCAGTTTAGGTTCTGGAACTAAGTCAGTCGTCCACACGCAATTCATTTCGCCCGTCGGCCTCACATCACGATTCAGAGGTGGTTCGTCCAGCCAACTCCTCTCAAGTTCCGACCGTGCCTGCCTTGACAGCCAATGGGTCGAAACTTGAGGGCTCTGGGTTCCATCGCCAGCGAAAGGCCAATTCAAATTACTTTGGCGCTTCGGTGACAGGGGCAGACTCTTTAGGAGCCTCGACAGCTGTCTCCGGTGTCATGGGAGCGACGGCCGCGCCATCCGTTGGCGCGTCGACCGCTGGCTTGATATTGCCGGCAGGGGCACTGGGACCACATCCCACCAAACTGAAGCAGGATAGGACAGCCAAACAAAACAGCTTTTTCATCTCAAATACCTTTCAAACGAACTTGCGGAGTTTCAAAACCGGGGGAAAGTGAGAAACCTAATGTATGCACTAATCCCCGACGTAAGTTGAGATTCGTTTTTCAATGCGAATATTCCCGTCATTGCGGACTTTTTAGGAAATTGTTCGGATTGCGTTGCAATAGGAACGGAACAGCGTTTTCGCTCACTCATTAAAAAAACTCCAGTAACTTTCGTCACTGGAGCTTTGGTAAACATTTCAATATCGGATGGAAGCTCGAGAGAACTGTCTCAAGCTACCTCGTGTTACGGTTGAACCGATTCTGCGGACTCGGCCTCAACTTCCAAAGGTTCAATTTTCTCTACTGTCGGCTTTCCGGCACCGGCCTTCGCGGGCTTGGCAGGGCCGGGTGAGACAGCATTCAACTGATCAGGAACAACGACACGCTCTTCCGTTTCAGCACCGAAAAGCGAAGACAAGTTGAATGGTGCTGGCGAAGGTTGATTGTAAATGTAGTCTGCATCTAGAGCCTTCGAGATCCGCTGCTCAGCTTCACGCAGGTGAGCTTTGGTGTACGGATCGAGCGAGTCCGCATTATCTTTGAGCGAAGTGGCAATCTTCTCCTTTAGCTCAGTCAACTGCATCATGCAAAGATTCGAAATGGCTTTGTAAGCGGCGGAGTTGCCGTTCTTAGGCAATGTCAAATCGATAAGTCGCTCCAGGTGCTCGCGCTGTAAGTTGCGCCGCAGACTGCTTATCATCGGTTGACGAGTGCTGTACTTGCGTTCAACTTTCTTGGTTAACTCGCTCCAAATTTCATTGGTGACCGAGTCGAGCAATTCGGGCAACGTAAACGCGTCTTCGTTTTCTGGGACCCGAAACTCATTGTCGTAGACTCTTCGCAGTACAGTGGCGTTCATCAGTGAAGTGAGAGCGGAAGCTTGCATCGAAAGAATACGGTCATGAACTGGCCAAGTCGGATCGCCAGAGAAACTTCCAGACATGAAGTCCTTCGTCAATCTCTGCAACAAGTCAGGCGATAACGCATACGATTTGTCGCGGAAAGTTGTTTCGAGTACAAAGTTCAGAGCATCGCGTTGCATCTTCGACGGAACCACTTGAATAGGCAAACGAGCTTTAGGATCGCCCTTCTTGTCACGATTTACAAACGACCCGCCGATCCAGTTGGCCATCATGCCGACATTTTTCATTTGCAAACTAAGCGTCAACTCGTAACCCTTGCGAGCTTTAGTCCAGCTCTCACCGTCTTTAACATAGTCGGTCAACAATTTCTTGCGAAAGCGTTCGACCAAGACAATCTGTTCGTTGGCGAAGTCAAGCGGATTTTCGCTGAAATCATAACGACGCGCGAGCGGATCAGGACCGGTCGTGTCTTCGTCAGTAGCAAACGATAGTTCAGGTTCACTGACGCGTGCTAGAATCGGCTTTAGATCTTTCTCAAAAGTGTAACCGTATTCGATCGCCCAATAATCGTAGGGCCCCAGTTCCAACATGCCGTAGTCACCTTGGACTTCGCCATCCACAAGTTTCAAATTCAGTGGCAGATAATCCATCACCGAACCAGCAAAGGACTTCTTGCCTTTTACTTCACTGCTGTTGATCTTCTTAAGCGAGTAAATGCTTGAAGCTTTAAAATTGTGACGCAACCCCAGCGTGTGACCCACTTCGTGCGCGACTAGGTCAGCCAGCAATGGACCAACGAATGCTTCTGGCATTCCGTCAACCATCGCTTCGTCTGACTTCTTGGCTTCAGGTTTGACTTCGGGCTTGGCATCTTTAGTTTTTTCTGATTTGTCGTCAGCCTTAGCGTCTTTGTCGTCAGCTTTAGCAGCCTGCTTCTCTTCCTTGTTCTCTTTTCCATCCTTGTCTTTTGCCTCTGCCTCTTCCTTGGCTTTCTTGATTTTTTCCTTGCCTTCTTCTTCATCATCGCCGTTTAGAATCGCGTCTTTGCCCATTTCGAGCAACATGCGCATGACGGCGGTATCCATTCGACGACCTTGAGCCGCAAGGCACAGTCCGTTGGTCTGGCTGTGACGACCAACTAGACCGTCCAGCGGATCGTCACCCATCAGCGGCGTGTGATTTTGCTTCATCAGTGAACCACCATTGTGCTGATACAGGCGGGCGCGATTCATGGCCGCGATTCGTGTTTGATCGTTTGGATTGGCAAAGCGAACGCGTGGATCCCAATTTGGATGTTCAGACAACCAAGCTTCCGTTTCTGGGCCCATGCCTTCTGTTGCAATCAAGGGCATGTAGTCAGCAAATTCTTCGTTGAAGTAACGAATCCAACCGTCGGTAAGCACAACGTCGGCGTCGAGAATCTGGCCCGTTTCCGGATGAACGCGACTTGGTCCGATCGCTGTGCCCTGATTGTTGTTCAACCAGCGGATGAAGTTATAGCGGACATCCTCTGGATCTTTGTCCATGTGTGCGCCGGTTGATTTGTCCTGATAGAGAACTTCGATCGCATCCGAAATGCCGATTTTTTCAAAGGCCTTGTTCCAAAACTCAATACCCTGCTTTACCCAGCGGCGATAGCGAACAGGGGTTGTATGTTCGATATAAAACCGAATCGGTTCGACTGGGGGCGAAATTCGCAGCGATGAATCTCGCTTCTGCAGATGCCAACGATTAATGAAGCTAATATCGACTTCATCTTGCTTGTACTTGCCGTAGTCAGCATAAGCGGTGGTGAAGTAACCAATGCGTTGATCAGCTACACGCGGTGTGTATCCAGTACTCGCTGGAATTTCGCTGATCGAATAGTAAAGGGTTTGCAGCTTTCCGCTGGCATCGGGAAGTTCCCATGCGAGTTCAATGTTGTTCGGAAAGGCCTTGTGCTTGATCAGTTTTGCTAAACCTGGGTTGCGGCTACGACCTGATGCACCGAAGAACACGCTTGCGTTCCCTACCAGCAGTTGATCGCCGTCAACGATAAAGCCACCCTTGGGCGAGATGCCCAGAATTGGGAGATCGACTAGCACTTCCGCAGTGAACAATCGTTTGACCGAGTCTTTGGATTCGTTGTCACCATTGGAGCGAATCGAAACATTGGGGCTTACCAAAGCCAAACGCTTGTTGTACTGCCTCCACTGGACGTAAAAATCGCCCGCTTGAAGACCAGCAAAAATCTGGCCGCTTGCGACAGTTAGACCGATGAAATATTTCTTGTCAGCGTAGTTTTTTGGAATCTCGAGCAGCAACTGCCCTTCTTTATCTTTGACGTACACATCGTACATCGTGCGACCGTCTTCAGGTGACGGCTCAATTTTCGTGTAGCCTTCGATGACTTTGTCGAATGGTGGGTAATCTTCTGCAGCGCTAGTCGTGTTGAGACTGCTGAAAACAGCCAGCACTCCCATCAGCAACCCGCTGGATACAAACTGTTTCTGCCAGAGCATTGAGTCGAGCCCTCTTAATTGAAGGAGCAGTGAAAAACCTATTAAACAACTCTACTATTCGGACAACCGCTATTCTAAACACAGTCCGGGCGTGCAGAGGCAGTCTGTGGATTGAAAATGTAGGTCCATTTTTGACAAACCGCAAAACTTCGGTCGAAATTTCACGGCCTCAGCCAAACAAGTATACGTTGCCACGCGATTTCTTGTGCGGAATATTGTAGGAAACCGTTAAAACCCCTACCAGCCGTCACGCAAATATGGGGCAAACCGCAAATCTGGATTATTTTTGGATGTCCCCACTAATAGGCCAGTTGAGCATTGACTATTATGAAGCCACTCTCGGAAACGGCTCACGTTCCCGCCGCTTTCCCAGAGGTCCATGCTTGATACGCATTAGTGAGGCTACAACTGGATTTAGATTATGATCGATGAAGAAGCCAGAGAGAGTCGAGTGCATAAAGAGTGCGCTGAGATAGTGAGTGTCGTTCGGAAATTTGATACAAAAGTTACTCGCGTGCGGGTCGTTTTGCCGGCCTACAATGAGCAGGATGCACTCGAAAAACTGATCGAGCGCATCGTTCAGACCCTGGGCGAAACGCCGTGGGATTTTGACATACTGGTCGTTGACGATGGCAGTAGTGATCGGACAGTTAGTGTCGTCCGAAAACTGCAAGAGTTTTATCCGGTCAAGTTAATTTGTCACGAGGGCAACAAAGGACTTGGCGCCGCCATTACAACTTGTTTGACACATGGTATTCAAGGTCTCGACCTGGATGACGTTGTTGTCGCAATGGATGCTGATAACACACATCCCCCGCAATTGATCGCACAAATGGTGCCAATGATTCGCGAAGGTTACGACATCGTTATCGCTTCTCGGTTCCAACCGGGCGGCCGCGTGATTGGCTTAGCAAAGCACCGTGAATGGCTGAGCGTCGGAGCCCGAGTGATGATGCAAACGGTGTTTCCGATTCGAGGATGCCGCGATTACACATGCGGCTATCGCTCTTATCGCGTGGGCTTGCTGCGCGACGCCGTTGTGCGCTTGGACGGAAAGCTGACGAACGAAGAAGGCTTCGCATGTATGGCGGACTTGCTGTTAACCCTCAATGGATTGGGTGCAGTGATCGGTGAAGTTCCCTTGTTGCTGCGTTACGATTTCAAGCGTGGCGCAAGTAAGATGAAGATCTTCCAAACTGTGCAACGTACACTTCGCATGGCAATGCGACATCGATTCGGCCGGAAAGTGGATTAGCCAGTGACTGAAAAATTCAATTCTATCCAGCCCACTCAACAGCATTGGGCTGTGGTTGGTGGCGGCATGCTTGGCTTAGCAACCGCTTGGAGGCTGGCTGAACGTGGTGAGAAAGTCACTGTGCTTGAAGCTGCACCGGAGCTTGGGGGCTTAACCAGCGCCTGGACGCTGGGCGATACAAGCTGGGATCGCTTCTACCACGTCACTTTGCTTTCAGATACTCGCTTGCGAGCCCTCCTGGATGAAATTGGACTAGAAAAAGAGATCCGCTGGGTGCAGACTCGCACCGGTTTTTTCAGTGGCGGAAAGCTCTATTCGCTCAGCAGTTCATTTGACTTTCTCAAGTTCCCGCCACTTTCTCTGTGGCAGAAATTTCGGCTCGGAAGCACTATATTCTATGCCTCGAAGCTTCGTGATTGGAAAGCACTCGAACGGATTCCTGTCGACAAGTGGTTGCGCCATCGTTTCAAATTGTTCCCTTGTC
>JANNNN010001000.1:0-5629 GCA_031398555.1 Planctomycetia bacterium
GCTCTTGCCGAGTGCGACCTCTTGTCAGCGCAGGTGCTTGATAGTTACAAAAACTCCGTGCAGTACGCCAGGGTATACGCCCAAGAGAGTTAATAGAATATTAAGCCAAAATGGTTTAGATGCGCCGGTATCAAGATAAACAGCCCACGGCGGGACTAGGAAAACAAGCATGATCTTAAAGGCGTTTTGATTGGTTTGCGTCGCGAGTTGCAGCATTTCAAATTCCTTTCTCGCTACTCTTTATTGAACTTTAAGTGCGATAGCGTTCGACTGGTGGAGAAGCAGTGCGGACTGCCAACGCGCGCCAGTTCCGCTAAAAAACGGGCAGTATCTGGACGGTATTTCAGATAATAGCCAAGTAAATATTTGCGGTTGACGCTACAAAAAAGCGAGCATTTCGTGTACCAATTGCAACAAAGAAAATGTTAAGACGCCGTGTCAGTTCTGAGACTCTTCCGAGTGATTACCTCTCGCTGGCCGCAAATCAGCAAGCAACTTTTTAAGAATGGAGGGGTCGATTGGTTTCACCAAATGTTGATTGAAACCTGCTTCCAGCGAACGTCGCCTGTCTTCGTCCTGGCCCCATCCGGTCAGAGCTAGCAATAATCGTGGCACCAACGATCGGTGCTGCGCCTGACGCAAGCCCAACGAAGGAAGCTACTTCGCAAGGCGATTCTAGTCGAAACGGTTGGACGGAGAACTTACGCAACAACCAGGCTGCGGTCAGCGCCTCGAGCGCATTGGCCGCAAAATAGACGAGCGCCAAGGGCAGCGGATTATGAAACCACAGATCGTTGCATAGGAACTTAGTTCAAAAGGCTCTCTATTGCTGCGGCACAACATGTTCTTCGACCCGTACCGCGCCGACTTCTGGTACTATCCGGGACGATTTAGACATAGATGCCGTAAATTCGGCGCCTAAAAGCAAAATGCTGGACGAATAGTAAATCCAGAGAAGAATAACGACCAACGAGCCCGCTGCCGATCCTAATTGTGCCGCCGGGTTACCAAACGACAAATAGGCATAGAGGACTGCCTGCCCCACAATGAACAGCAGAAAAGTGAGAAAACCTCCAGCAACCGCATGCTTCCAAGGGACATGGGCATCAGGCATGAAACGAAAAATGGATGCGAAGCATGCCCACGTTGTGACTCCATTTACTCCTTGGTTCATAAGCAACGGTAACAGGCTTTCAGCCGCGAAGTTAGATGATACTTGATTAGTCACAAGTTCAATGAGCCTCGCCAGGACAAAGGAAACAATTAATAGAAAGGCGAAGCCAAGAATCAGGGTTAGCGAGACGAATCTTTTCCAAATTAAATGCATAGTGGCATCGACAGGCTTCACTCCCCAGACTCGGTTAAGTGAACTTTGCAAAGCGCTGACCAACCCGGTAGCTCCCAACAAAACACCACCTAAGCTAAGAAGCGATTTCCACCAAACGCCAGGTTGATTACGACTAAGCTCGATCATATTCCCGATTTCGGCCGCGGCAGCTTTGATGCCCACAAGATTAGTTGCTTGTCGCTGTAAAAACGTTCGCGCCCAATCTTCTGCGTCTCCACGTTCGACCGCGAAACTCATGCCTGTCGACAGGATATTCACCAACAAAAATATTAGCGGCGGCAGAGCAAACAGCGTATAAAATGCTAAAGATGCGGCTAGCGTCAGGCAGTCGTCACTCAGGAAGCGGCCGAGCGCAACCTTGCCACTTTTAACAAGAGTTCTGTGCGACATTCAATTAGGACACCTAATGCTTAAGCGAGCATGTTCATTGGCGATGGCGATTTGACGGGGTTGGGAGTTGGCTCACTAGGGGGTGGATCAGTAATTTCTGGAGACAGCTTCCTGGGGTCTCCGGGCTGCGGAAGCTTAGGATCCGGACTCCGGGGGCCAGGAACTTCAGGGTCAGGCTGATCGGGTTCAACCCATGGGCTCTCAGATGGCTCATCAAAAGTATCGACAGTCGTTTTCATACTTTGAAACATCAGGGCAAACTCCTTCAAAGCGAATATCGCCGACACAGCGGTCGCGCGGTGCAGTGATCGTAACCTAGCAGACGAACTTGGCGGATTTCGCCTCGAGAAAAAAAGCCGCAGTTGCAACACGTTGCACCTACGGCTAAATTCAAAAAAACCCTAAGACTCCACCAGACTACCGCTTTTCTGATTTGTCATTTGAGCTTGAGCGATCAGTTGAACGCCCTTCAGCGCCTGACGATTTCCCGTCCAGATCTTTCATAATCGACTCAGCCTCATCAAGATGCTTCTCTGTAGTCTGCAATCCTTGATCGATGAGTTGCTTAAGTTCGCCTTGAGCATGGCGCGCGAAAACGGTCAATTTACTTTTCATTGCAGCATGGGCAACGATCTGCATACCGATATAGCACTTATCAAACTTCTCGCCGTCTTGTTTCATCAGTTTGGCTTGCGCATCGGATAGACACTGCTGTGCCAGCTCATTCTGCAATTTCACCGCAATCATCGAAGGGTCATTCATTTGACCTGGGATCTGCTGACCTGCATTTTGATTGTTGGCTTGGTTCTGGCCTGCTTGGTTCTGGCCGGGGCCGGGCTGTGACTGGTTGGGTCGATCTTGCTTGTCGCGATCTTGGCCTGTTTGAATTCCCTCTGTTCCTGAACGCCGTGCGTCGCCATGATTCTGTGAAAGATCGCCAGCATTGGGAGCGAACTTTTGCAGCTTTGTGAGAATCGCTTGATGGTCTTCAACCATCATTCCAGCAAATTTCTTGACAGCGCCACTTTCGGATTTATCTTGGGCCATTCGACCAAGAATTATCTCTGCTTGATTGTCGTGCACCAAGCAGTTGGCAATCAAGTTCTGAGCTTGTCCCATGCCCTGCTGGTGGCCCGCATTCTGAACTTGGCCAGCATTCTGTCCAACTCCAGGCTGCTGAGCAGCTCTTACTTCTTGTCTTGGCGCAGTTTGCGGATTAGCCTGATCTTGTGCGGTGGCGTTCAAACCCAAGCAGGCTGAACAACACACTGCGATGCCGATTTTCCCAAATTTACTTTTGCTCATAACTAACTCTCCGAGAAGATTGTTCGGTCGACCCACTTAACAAATTGCAGGCCCATTGTTCTACGGTGCATCGCAAAACGCGTTCCAGTTTAACAATCGAAACTCGCCGATCATTCGAATAACACATTAGGTAAGACAGCGAGAGGTTTTTGCCCATGCGTGAATATCTATTGAAAAAAATTCTCTATGGAGTGTGGCGACAGGAAAGCGCCCAGACCAATCAGCGACCGAGTTGCACCCTAGTCGCGCAGATCACAAGCTTCGTTCGAATGGAGATTACACAAACAATTTTGCCGCAAGCTGAAATGGGAATAGACGGATTGCGTTGGGCAGTTAGTGCGTTTTGGCGCATTAATTGCTAAATCTGGCTAACCAATCGCGCTTGGGGAAGTGTCAACGCGATGCATCAGTGACCCCGTGGGTGCACATTCGAACGCGAATGCAAAGCAATTATTTTGGAACCGTCCATTTCGGTTGCTACACACCACTGGGGAAGGTCTAAGAGCGTGGTTTTAAAAGCGTAATATCTGAAATATCTTTGTGCAAAAGGGTAGAAGCAAATGAGTAAACTACTTAGAGGTGCCGCGGCCGGTGTAGGGGCTTGGAAATTGGGAGGCGGTTGTTTTTCTACCGTCCTCATTTTTATCTTGCTATGGTGGATTTTGGGTAATTTCCAAATTTTCCAGTAGCGAGCCAGGCTATGGTGCTGCGGGCTCACACCCACGGCTAAATGTTTAACCGCTACGGGCAAAGCTGTGGGGCACTGGGTAAGTCCCCTTCCAGTTGTTACCTGTGTTTTTTAGAAGCTTTTGCTCCGTAGGAAATATAAGAGTCCACCATTTGAAGCATCGTCATCTTGTCGATTGGTTTGCTAAGATAGTTGTTGCAGCCACATTCAATGCATCGAGTCATATCGCCCTGCATTGCATCTGCAGTAAGTGCGATGATAGGGCCAAGAAAGCCAAGTTTTCGCAGTTGCTTGGCCGTTTCATAACCATCAAGCTTCGGCATCTGCATATCCAAAATGATTAGGTCGATTTCTATACCATCTTTCATGGCTTTAGCAACAACTGCGAGAGCGACCTCTCCGTCTTCAGCTTCAGTTACAAGCGCACCCGCTTGGGTGAGAATCCGCTGGCTTAGAAACCGAATGTCACGACGATCATCTACGATGAGTATGTGGCAATCGAGCTTGAACGAGGTTTCTGCGACGGATGAAGTGTGCATTTCACCCAGGAGCGAAGCTTGAACATACTCTACATCAGTTATGATTCCAGTGACGATTGTTACCGTGAACTTACTCCCTTTTTTACTTTCGCTTTCAACCGTAATAGTACCTCCCAGCATTCCTGCGAGTCGCTGGCTAATAACGAGACCTAGTCCGGTACCGCCAAATTCCCGATTGACGGTATGATCCCCTTGCGAAAACGGTTGGAACAAACGTTTTAATTGACGGCTGCTAATGCCGATTCCGGTATCGATAATTTCAAAAGTGAGTTTCTCGTCGTGGTAGGAAACAACAACTTGGACTCGTCCCTTTTTGGTGAACTTGATTGCGTTTCCGACTAGGTTGATCAAAATCTGCTTGAGTCGTTTAGAATCACTTTCGATCTGATTGGGAATCATGCCTCGATATTCTACTTCTAAGGTCAGCTGACATTCGGTAGCCCGAACATCCATGATGGAGCGGACGTCCTCGACCAGTTGTACAGGGGCAAATCGCTCGCGGACCACTTCTAACATGCCTGCTTCAATTTTTGACAGATCAAGGATGTCGTTAATGATATCTAACAGAAAGTACCCATTACGCCGAATCGTGCGCAGGTGGGATGCCGCTTGGTCATCCTGTACACGGTCGGCAACCAAGTCAGTGTAGCCGAGAATAGCTGTCATCGGAGTTCGTATTTCATGGCTCATGTTGGCAAGAAACGCGCTTTTGGATTCGTTAGCCGCTTCAGCCATGGCGCGCGCCTCTGTCAGCGACTGCTCGAATTCGCGTTGCTTGGTTATGTCGAGCACTGTACCGATTAACTGAGTCGGGTGGCGTAGCTCGTAACTACCCGTGTAAACCGGTTTGGCTTGTAGCCTAACCCAACGAATTTCCCCATCGGGCCGATTGATACGAAAGTCAATGCTGCTAGTGTTCCCCTCGTCCAATTCCGTTAGATGTTGGATGTATTTGCCAAAAGCAACTTTATCGTCGGCGTGAATCCACTCCGGCATCTCTTGAACGAGGAATCTCTGGTGTTCCCTTCCTGAAATGCCGATCAGGCTTCGAAGTTCATCGGAAATGGTTGCGGTCCGAGTCTGTAAATCAACATGAACCATACCGAAGCCTGCTGCTTGTGCTGCACTTCGAAGTCGTTCTTCACTTTCGCGAATTCGCTGCTCCTGCTCTTTAGCCTCCGTAATGTCCCAGTTCAAGCCAATGAATCGGAGCGGACGACTGCTATCCGAACGAATGATCTTGCCTCGGCCAGCAAACCAGTGCAACTCTCCATCAGGACGCTTGAAGCGAAATTCCACTTCATAGTCAGTGTCTCCGTTCATCGCACTGGTAATTGCGGTTTGATGAATTCCAATGTC
>JANNNN010001066.1:0-4308 GCA_031398555.1 Planctomycetia bacterium
GCCTCTTCAAGGGCCCCCGAGAGCGTGCGAATACCGACGATGATTTGATCGATATTCGAGTTCAGGAAGTCGAGGATCGGCGCGATGGACTCTCCGATTTTTGGCAAGGCCACGCCCGTGGATAAGTCGGCTGCATTTGGAAAACTCAGTCGCAACCCGAATGTTGGCAAGACAGCCGATTGGCCAAAAATGATCTGATAATCAGCCGTCAAAGTTAGGTCATCGGTGGTGTCATTGGGATCCGCAATCTCGTCGATGGCCAACAATTCCGACAACGGGCGATCGAACCAGTCAGTGTCGCGAATCAGCCCATCGGCAGCAGGTAGCGTCGCTGGCGTCAAGAAGTCGATTGTTAACCCAACATCGCTGTCCGTTGCGAAAACACCATGACTAATATTAACATCGACAATTCCTACTCGACCGATGCCCGCAAACTCACCGCGTATATTGCGAATGCGGAACTCAGGACCGATTGGCGTACCATTGGTATCCAGGGGTTCAGGATCCACAAAGAATCCCTTTCCATCGAAACCAAAAACGAAATGAGCTTGAACATCCGCGAATGCTTCGACTGTAGCTTGCAGCTTGATCAAGCCACCTCCAATGGCGACATCGAATGGCACCTGTGCGAAAAGAGTGGTTTCTATCTGGACATCAAATCGAGCGACTGAGCTACCATTGCTATCGACACTCTCAATAAGCGAAACATTGTTTGGGTTTGAGTCCAAGTTCTCTAGTAACTTCTCTAACAGAACGGGAGTAGCGATCGCGCTACCGATCTCATCCAACGAGAATCCATTGAGGCTCTGTTCTAGAATTCGCTCGAGCATGGGCATTCCCAAATTGGGCGTTTCGACAAATGCCGATAACTCTGCTGGCGTTGCACCGTCTTTGGCATTCTCGCGAACTTTCTTCTTCGCAGCGGGAGCCTTGGCTTCGCTAAGGTTGGCTCCGAATCCAAGCATCCCGCCAAGACTGCTAAAGCCTGTCGCTTTTGAAACTGCGCTTGAGACGTTCTTTAAACCAATTCCAGCAGTGTTGATCGTCACCGGAATATTGCTAGTGGGTATGCTTTCCAACTCAGAGTAAACGACTTTGACAAGTCGTGGTGACTTGTTGGACGACAACGTGACTTTACCACCCGCAGCGTCTGTCGCTGAGAGGATGGCGCCCATCGATTCGCCCGCAACACCTGTGTTATTGATGATAAGTTTGTCATTGTCGCCAGTCGTTTCGCCGCCAACAAACTCGATGGTCAGGCCCTTGGTATGCGTTCCAAAATTGGCGAAGTAGCCAAGTGCGTTTTCAATTGTCAGAGTATCTGTATCGCCTTTACCAAATATCTTGATCCCGTCGACAGCTTCAATACTGAAAAGTCCTAGGACGTCATTACCCTGTGAAACAACAACCTGCGGGTCTCCTTGGGAATCTACGAATTTCTGAATAACCAAGTTATCCTTACCGCTTGTGCCAATAACATTGACCACTACTGGCGCCAGGCTGGTCACACTCTGTTTTAATTTCCACACACCGCGTCCAAGTGTGCCGACGATCATGATGTCATCGGTTGGGTCATAGTGAATACTGGTAACCAGGACATTCGGTAACCCCTTTCCAAACTGCTGAAACTGCATTCCAGTACTAGTCAAGCCATTGAGATTGACCAGATCACCTGCTTCGCTCGTAAAGGCACGCCAAACTCCCTGTTCGGTCCCCACGACTAAGATTTCGTCGCCCACTACGCTCTTTACAGGATCGATGATCTCTACACTGCTAACGTTTTTGACGGAGGGGGAAACCTCGATTGAAAACCAGCACCCACCTCCGTTGGTAGTCCTGTAGACTCGGTTGTCACCAGCAACTGCGAAAGCATCGTTGAGGTTGCTAGGGTTTATTGCGATATCGGTAACATCGCCAGTAACCGGCAGGCTAAAGCCAACATCATCAATTGGATAGGTGTAGGTCACGCCGCCGCAAGATAGGATGTCGCCTTTGGCGATGACCGGACCAACGGGTGCAATCCCGGTGCGACGAAAAGTAGTTATGTTTGCATAACGCGCGGAGTAGAGGACTTCGGCACCTCCAACTCCCGCAACTGCCAAAGCGGTGACTGGATAGGCTCCAATACCTGAAGTGGGCTGATTCTGAATGGTCGCCAGAGTATCTCCGCCGTCGCGTGTCTCATAGAGGTCATTGTACCCGAGGATTAAATGCGAACTATCGTCAGGATTGAATGCGAATGGTGCGACGGCCGCCTTGCCATCATTTATGAAAGCCAGATCGGAAGTACCGATGAGTCCTACGCTGGCGCTGTCTTGAGTTCGCGCGGTAGCTGATGAAAACGTGTAGTTGGCGAACGAATTCAGGTTGTTTCCCATCGCGTAAAGGACACTTGGATGGCTGGGATCCACATGAACTCCGAAGCCATCACCCTGCTGAATATTAGTCCAAACTTTACTGGCGTCACCAGTGGATGAAGTTTGCACAACAACGCCATTGTCTTGCAAACTGCCAGCAACGAGATCGAGGCTCGGTAGGTAGGTTACGGCGGTAACTTCACCCAGTTGCAGGTCGCCAATTCGAGACTCCCACTTGCGTGCACTTCCCAAGCTCGCGTTGTTGGCCGCCGATGAGTTTGTCATTACGTAGATGCCACCATCATCTACTTGTAACAACTGTCCCGGGTGGTTGGGAAGGAATTCCATATCGCGGGAATCGGAGTGCGGTGCCGTACCGCTGTTGGAGTTGCAAAATAGTGGATCCCAGTTCGTGTTGGGAGTTGCCGACGAACTGAACTTTCCACGATAGAGTCGGCCTACATAAGTAGAACAACCGTTCTCCGAATCTGTCGGCTGACTATCGCCGCCCAGGAACAACAAGTCAGGGTCGTTGGGATCCACCGCGATCGAAAAGTGTTTGCCACCCTGCTTACCGCTATGAATCTGTGGCGGTAGCGCCAACTGCGCCCAGGAATCACCTAGATCATTGGAACGCATGAGCTTATTGAGCTGACCGTCGACAACAACTCCCGCATAGATCACCGTTGTGCGGATTTGAGAATTGTCCAGTTTCGAATGCACAGCGATGCGTACATTCTCATTGACTTCCCTGTCACTACCACTGGCGGGCTGTGATGGGAAATTCTTACTGACCCGAATCCATGTTTTGCCACTATCATTGCTACGTAAAACATACGGGTTGTCACCGGCAGCAAAAACGGTAGATGTGCCTGGCACCCAGGCCAAATCGTAAACGGTCCCCGCGGGAAAGTTCACCTCAAGTAGTTCGTCAATTGTACCGTCGAGATCATTATCGACGTTATCCTCCTGGTTAATCTCAGTTGGTTCGTCAACGCGTCCATCAGCAGAATTATTGTTGTTCACCCCGTCCGGTGCATTAATAGTATTCGATAAATGTAACCAAGTGGTTCCCCCATCCTCACTGCGGTAGAGTCCGCCTCTGTAAACCCCAACTGTGTTACCGTCGTCGCTAAACCCGGAGGTTCCGACTAGGATTACATCCGCATTCAACGGGCTCAGTGCAATACTAGTGATGGGTAAACCAGCGAAGATATTCTTGTCGTTCGCGTTGGTTTGTCCCAAATAGTGCATCTTCTGCAAATGGGTCCAAGTGGGTTGCTTATCGATCTGGTTGCCATTGATGGTTTTGTACAAGCCGACGGGTTGCGTGCCGGCTTGTCCAAAGCTGCTAAATTTGCCCGTGCCCGCGTAAACGATTGACTGATTCTTGGGGCTAATGGCGAGAGCCCCGATCGCCGAGGATGGGAGTTTATCGGTCATCGGCGTCCAGTCCACTGGATTGACATCGATATCCTTAGTCCGCCAGACACCACCATTGACGCTACCGACATAGACGATTTTAGATTCGTTCAAATTGGTACCAGGTATATCGGCTTGCACGCCAATCGCGCGTACTGCACCAGTAACTGGCTGGTTTGTGCCAACCAAAGCTTGCGCATTTTCCGCCGGCGAGGGTCCAATTGGCTCCCATGTACCTGAAACTGGAATAGTGACCTCAACTGCCAACAGTCGCCGGCCTTCCAACAGCTCAGGCCCCCCCAACCTACGCTTCAATTCAGCTCGTCGCGCTCTGCCGTCATACAGTCGGATGCGCTGCGTGCATGGATTAATACTTTTACGTTTCATAGCCCGAGCCCCTTCGGAACGAGAATCACAGTCGCAGCAAAATCTCAGTCGCCTGGAAACACGAGACAATTGCCACGAGCTACGGCCGTCCAGTGCGATGGCAGGTTGGTCGACTGAAGTAAAGCTCGCAGGAGAATCGAAT
>JANNNN010001088.1:0-9322 GCA_031398555.1 Planctomycetia bacterium
TTGATCCCCCCAAAACCGTAGAGTTTTTTGCCGGACTGAATCCACCCCAACAAGACGCTGTGCGATTCGCCTTGTCGTCGCGAGATATTGCAATCCTGCACGGTCCGCCAGGAACTGGAAAGACCACAACTTTAGCCGAAATCGTTTTGCAAGCCGTACGACAGGGATTAAAAGTGCTGGCATGCGCTCCGAGTAACACCGGCGTAGACAATCTGCTCGAGCGACTGGCCGCCACGATGCCGTCGGTCATTCGAGTCGGACATCCGGCCCGAGTGTTCGAAGCCCTCCGAGGTCATACGCTCGATGAATTAGTCGATTCGGACTCGAACATGGACGTCGTCCGCGATATCAAGAAGGAGATCGAACAATTGCTACGTTACGCGGCCAAAGAATCGCGCAGTCGCGAAGCCAATCGATTGCGCGGTGAACTGTACGCTGATATCGGTCGCTTGAGGCAACAAGCCCGCATGCTGGAAAAGAACGCCATCAAGTATGTACTCGATTCCGCTGACGTGATTTGTACCACCACGACACTCGACGAAGAGTTGCTCGGTGATCGCACGTTTGATTTGGTCGTAATGGACGAAGCCTGTCAGTGCACTGAGCCCGCAATGTGGCCTGCCGTGCTGCGAGCCGATCGATTGATTCTGGCTGGCGATCACTGCCAATTGCCGCCCACAGTCGTCTCCGCCGAAGCCGCTCGCGAGGGACTCGGTTGCAGTTTGATGGAACGACTTGTTAACGACTACGGCCCACCGATCTATCGCCGACTGACGGTTCAATATCGCATGCACGAAGCCATCATGGCTTTTTCCAGTCAGCAGTTTTACTCCGGCGAGTTGATTGCAGATGCATCCGTGCGCGATCATTGGTTGCCTGATCTATTTGGTGTAAACGAAGATGATGTAACTTCGCCGATCATTGAATTTTGGGACACCGCGGGTGCTGGTTGGGACGAGGAACTAGAACCCGACGGCCTCAGTAAAAGAAATCCCAAAGAAGCCACTTGGGTCGTCGCTCAAGTTCGCAAGCTACTCGACAGTGGACTCCAGCCCGATCAAATTGCCGTGATCGCACCTTACGCAGCGCAAGTTCGCTTGATCCGCAATCGCATGCAGCTCGCAGCGATTGAAATCGATACCGTCGACGGGTTTCAAGGCCGTGAGAAAGAAGCCATCATCCTAACGCTCGTTCGTAGCAATCCCGAAGGCGAAATCGGCTTCCTTTCTGACACTCGCCGGACCAATGTCGCTCTCACCCGAGCCAAGCGAGCCCTTCGCGTCATCGGCGACAGCGCCACACTTGCCAACCACACTTTCTATCGCCAAATGCTCGACTACTTCGAATCCCACAACGCCTACCACAGCGTCTGGGAATTGGGCGAAAGCTGATCACGATGCGTTAAGCTGTCACTTGAATTGGTGATGGCTTGCACAGGCTGCCATGCAACTTGCAACTCAGCCGGACGCAACATTCTCCAGTAATAACCGAAACAGGATATTGACATCCTGTTATCCGACGGCTAAAGTGGACTGCACAATCCACTTTTCGAGTTTTTGACAGGAGCCCGACGTTGAAAAGCGCAAAATTCTTCAGTTTGATTGCAATCGCCAGCACTGTTGCGATTGTATCTTTTTCTGTAAACCGTCCCGGCCAAGCCGCTGACACTCCCAAAGCATCTACGCCCGTTGAACGTGCGCGTCGGGAAGTCCGCATGCTGGACGACATCTACAAGACCAGCATCGTGTTGATCACAACTCATTACGTTGATGGCAAAGAGTCTCTTCCTGCAGGAAGTGCCTTCAAAGCGCTGTTTGCCGAAGTTAAGAAAAAAGGTTGGCATGAAGTGCGTTTGCTCGACGCAACCGGCGATCCGTATGAATCTAGTAACGCACCCAAAGAAGGATTTGAAAAGCGAGCGGTCGCCAAACTGCTCGCCGGACAACCAGCCTACGACGAAGTGGTTACCGAAGAAGGCAAACAATATCTGTTAGCCGCAACCGCGCTTCCAGTCGTAATGGACAAGTGCATTCTGTGCCACGAAAACTATAGAGGCTTACCTGCGGGCAAGGCCATCGGAGCGCTAGGTTATAAAGTTCCCATATTGGACTAGGTGGGTCGCATGTGGGTTGGAAGTGGGTCGCATCTGCCGGATGCGACCGTTGCGAGCCCGGTTTCTGACGAAACCAGCTATTCACACCCCTTATCCTGTAGTTGGATTCGTTGGACTCCAGGCGGTTAACAGTTACCTGGAGTCGTTGCCTGGTTTCTGACGAAACCAGCTACCGAGTCCACACGAATCAAGATGCTATCGCAAGCTCTACTTTGGGTAGGACCTTCAAAAATGCGGAAAGCGGACCCGTATCGGTTTTGCCGTGAGCGCCCCCTGTTCCAGTCGACTTTGGAGCTTGAGCTGGCTCTTCTTTTGCTGGCTCATCGGCTTGTTTAGGTGGTGTTCCAAGTAGCTCGCTTCGCATGATGTGGATCTCTTTGGGAGCTTGAATTCCAATCCGCACCGAATCGCCGCGTACGCGTACGATCGTGATCACAATGTCGTTTCCAATGTGCAACGTTTCATTATGTTTGCGAGATAATACAAGCATGTCGATCTCCTTAAAGCGGCTTCAAACGAAGGTCGTACCAATCGAAAGGCAATCCGTTGATTGTGATTTAGGAGTATTGCGAAAGCTGTGCCAGAGCTGCCCGCGTGCGATAAATCTTCAATCAGCCCGTTATTTCTAGGTGTAAAACCAATTTACCGCGGCTCCGAGCTCCCGGACTGCCGTCATAGACGGAGGTTTTTTACAAAGTACTTCCCAAATCTACAATTCGTTCTCACAAATTGACTCATGAATCGATTGCGGCGTGACGAATCCGCGTGGCGGAGGCTGCTAACGCTGCTTGCATCCGAGCGGATGCTGGTTGCGGCATCACCCACTTTGAGGAACGCCGTCGCCGCGAATGGAAATTGTTAAAACCATGGTTAGACTGGCTGGGATCGCGAGTGGATTCCGCGCCGCACGTTGCGCAGCGCGATAAACATTTGGGACAAATGTTCTACAATCTGCGGTGAGCGAACGTTTCAATTCCAAGCACTATATGACCATCCTAACGGCGACGACGGATCAATGAGCGATCAGAACGAAGAATCTCAAATCGATGAGCAACTGGAAAAATTATCGGCCGAAGCTGGCAGGCTGATCGATCAAGCCAAGTACCTCAGTTCCTACCGATTGTTCGGAGAGTTGCGTCAACGGGCGAAGCGCGAACAACGTCTCTACCACTACGTGTTAGGTACGTTTCATCAGATGGATCAAGCTCAGTACCTGTACGAGTTCCAAACGATGCGCGAACGTGCGATTGAGTTGATTGCGTTACTCGAAAGCGAAGAGCAGTGTCGCAGGATCCAACCCGACATGCCTCTTCCATTGTTCGAGGGACTCGCCTATCAATTTAGTTCATGCGCTTACGAAAACTTGGCTGAAGCGACCGGCCAAATGGAAGGCTATAACTCGGAGGGTCTGCAAGCCTGCATCACCGACGGACTACAAATTTGTCGCCAGACGGGCAAGTTAAGTTGCGTGGGCTGCTTTCGCGAGTACTCATGCGACGTTTATATGGCTGCTGACGATTCCGAAATTGCGCAGCACCAATGCAACGTGGTCCTGGATGATTCGACGCCGCTCTCGAGTCGTGGCGACCGCCGCTGGCTGGCTCGAAAAAAGATCGCCTGGATGACGTTCCTCGAAGGACGCACTCAAACCTCGATTGAAATGTATCGCGAAGCTCTGATACTCACCGAGCGCGAAGAAGTTACGTTGAAGATCGAGGCGCAGTTGCGAACACTTTATGAATTGGATGCGCTGCTGATTTTCAACTGGCCAGCCTGAAGAGCTGCCGCTGCATTCGGTCTTCAATATGCAACCGCCCTCAGGCGAATGCCCAGCCTTTGATATGGATAAAGACCTGAATCGATCACTTCGCTTTGCGATTATTCATGATTGGGCTTCAGCAGCGGAAGCCTTGTTGGCATGGGACAGACTTTTACAAGATCGCAAAGGTGCGCATTTATGGTTTGAAGTTCGTTTGAGACTGATCGCCATTAAGTTGCTCGCTGGCGAGACACGTCAAGCCGACCGGCTGGCGGAGCAACTGCAGCAACGTGCGAGCTCAGCCAATGATTGGTTGACCCTCCGTCGACTGACGGCTCTTCAAGATCCCGACTTGCCGACTTCGCCTTTGGCACCTTACGCGCGGGAGATCGCGGCCACACCAACGACCAGTGACGGAGTTGCAACATTTTCTTATATCAAAACAGAGGAGGCGGCAGTGGAGGACGAACCGCTCGTGACTCCACACCGCGAGCGACTACTTGAAATTGGTGCCATGTTCGAAGCCCTGAACGAAGAAACTGTCGGCCAAGAACTAGTTCGTATACGAGCCGCGATCCGTTCTATCGATACCAGTAGCGTCACCCACGATACCGACGCCTGTGCACTGTTGCACATGATGGGCTATGCAATGGGCGAAGGCGAAGATGCAGCAGAAACTTGGACTTGGGCAAATCAATTATCGAAGAATTTTCAAGAGAACCCTGCGGTGCTCTCCATGTTAGGAGACCTTGGCAATCGCTTGCGTTTTGGACCCAACGAAGAATTTGGTGCGACAATCACCTCGGATCGTCTAGAGCCGTTATTCAGAAAAGCGATTCAGTTGAAGGATGCCAAGTCGGGTACGTTTATGCGGGCGGGAGACCACTTCATGTCCGAACAAAATCTTGGGGAAGCGGAACGATGCTATGCCCGTAGTTTTCGATTGAAACGTAACCTAGGCGAGGTAGCGATCAAGCTAGCCTCACTCTATCGAGAGACGGATCGTTTGCGTGACGCTCTGCATGTGCTGGATGTGTGCTTGCGCGAAGGAGCGGATATTCCGCAAGTAGCGTGGGAAGCTGGCCTGACCGCCTTCACGCTCAAGCGATACGAAATCATGCTTACCTATTTAGATCGTTATAAAGCCGCCGTCGGCGATCAACTGTGGATCGACTATTATCGTGCCACTGGTTTGCTTGAGCGTGGCGAACCAGCGGCGGCACTCGAAGCGATTGACCACGAAAGGGAATTGGTAGGTGAGCCAGCACTGCACTTGGCGATCATTCGAGGATGCGCGCTCGCGGCATTGAGCAAAATCAATGACGCGGAGCAAGAATTCGAAACCGCACTGGCCATACCACTCGCAACAATCGACTATCTTTCAGCGCCTGGTATTACCGCCCTACTCGTCCGAGCACTTGAGGCCGCACAGGAATATTTTTTGGACAAAGCAATTTCGACTCGTTTCGAAGATCGATTGCTTGAATCCTACTTGGCTCCCGAGGAGTTCTTTCAAGCATTACGCGAACGCGAGCCAGCCGCCAACGTTACCTTTTACCAAGTCTTAATTCGCCAGCCGCTCGATGAAAACTGGCTGACGTTTGCCGGGCGTCTAGCCCACGAAGACGAAGCGGAGTTTTATTTAGGCACTTGGGGAGTGCTAGCTGAAGACGACGACGCTGCCCAGCGACTGGTGCTCGAATGGCAACGTCGATGTTATCCCGTGGAAGCAGAGATCGTTGAAATTTCAGGCAACGAAGATTCGTTTAACGAAAGCCCTGGTATCGTCTGGCAGGGGCAACGCATGTTCGCCGGCGACGAAGACATCGACGGTTTCAATGTAAGCGAATTCGATGACAATGATTTTGATAACAATGATTTCGATGATGATGATGATGATGATGACGATGACGATGACGAACCGAATGAGTTTGACGAGGCTTGAGCTGTAACATTGCTACTTTCCTTCCGCTTAGGTTGTTAGTGGATTCATTGTGAACTCACGAAACTCAGAGCATCCGAATCGATGCTCCAGCAACCATTCTTTGCGGAAGAAAATCATGAAATCGAAACACTGGGCTGTGATTGGTTTACTTCAGATCCTAACGCTTGCGCCCATGCATGCGCAAGACAGATCCAAAATTGCCAGGCCTACACTTAGCGCGAAAACAGTTGTCACTGAGACCGGTAACACGTGGATGGATCATGCTCTCGAAGCGGACTTGATTCGCGGAATGGGACTGACCACCGACGAGATTAATCCACCTTCGACCGCCCTGCGAATCGCCATCGATCAAGACCCAACCGATGGAGGAGGAGGTGGCGGCGGCGGCGGAGGAGGTGGCGGAAGCGGTCCCGTGGGAACGGGCGGCGTCCTACCAAGCCCATCCGCAATACTTTCACAAAACCGCTACGGGCTCTTTACTCAAGTGGGATCGACAAACCTGTCCGCGATGCTGGACGAGACTTGGCTGTGGATAGAAAACCAAGTTCGCAGTGGCATCTATGACAAATTAGCCAACGCCCGACGCGAACAGACGGGGCCCGATTTGGAAGGCTTTTATAACATTCAAATCGCAATTGCCCCATTCACAACTGCCACAAAACGCGTCTACGTTTGGCCCGAAAAGCACAAGATGCGTTTAACTTGGACGCTACCAAACAACGCCATCTCATGCCGCGCAAGTCTAAATAATTGGCCTGACCGCGATGTCGATATTGTGACCACCATTCATATGGTCGTCGACATACTTGCAACCGGATCCAAGACCGGTCCAACGGACGTCGTGTACAGTTATCTCTACTTTAGCAACACACAAGCTAGCAATGACGGAACGCTCTACGAAGAGACTTTCAACGACGCAACTGAGGCGGAGTTCAATTCGTCGATGGAAGAGATACCGGCCGCACTTCCAGATTTAATGTTTCGTCCCCTAAGTCAAGCACTTGCAGCGAAAATGTCGACATCCTCGCTCGACCTTCAGTTCGAATACTTGACCGCTCAGTCCCGGTTGGCTTTCCGCATCTTCAATCCAACGAAGTCGTTACCAAGTGTTGAAGTGCAATCCGTTAACACGGCAACCAAAGCACGAACTCGCTGAGCGTTCTTGACAAATCCAGTCCTATGACGCCGAACGCTCGGCACCCACTGCCCGGAGGGCAGAACAACCCTAGCCGGTGGTGAAACCACCGGCTATCCAAAGACAGTAACGTTAGACCTGAAGGGTCGACAAATTTAGTTCGCTATCTTCCCATAACTCGAATGCTTCTACCGACCCTTCGGGTCTACGGTCACATCATCTACATCACCGGTGGTTTCACCACCGGCTAGGGCCGGGTCTTCCCTTCGGGAATGTTCGCGAAGATCCACTACCGCTTTAAATTGTTACGAGAGTTGGCCACTCACCGAGAAAACATTTCACGCGGCTCGTTGCAATTGGGAAGTTGCCAGAACCTTTGCAGGTTGCTTGCGAGGCATGCAAAGTACGGCTTCAACGAGCATGGCGATAATCATGGAAAACAGAAACAATCGCCAAACCTCCCGTACGATTCCTGAAAGGCTGCCAGCAGAATCGTTGACTCGGGAAAAATCGAGACCGTCGAACAGTCGCTCAAGTTCCTTATCGCTGACCAAGTCGCGTTGATCTTCAGGAAGTGATCGATTGATGGCGAACATACGGTCCTCGTTCTGGTAAACACCTGCTTGCCAGGGCATTTCTGTCGACAGTAGCTGGTCATCGCCCCCCAGCGCCGTTCGCACTCGGCTCCATGATTCGGTCGGTTCATCCGCAGGGCCCGCTATTCGCGCCGTGTTGTTACCCAGCGAACTAAGCCCCTGGTCAATGGCACGTTGAATCACAGCGTAGAGTACAATTCCATTGGCCGCCAAAGTAGACGAATCGCCACTGGGAGAAGCTGTGCAGAAATAGACGCCACCTTTCTCGGTCGGTACTCGCAATAACAGCGAGTCACCGCCGGTGAGCGTCGCTAGCTTTGAACCTTCTCCGGTGAGCTTGGCGTAGCCGCGAACTTCCAACTGGCCAACCGGCAAGCCAGCTCCACTGCGCGTCGCAGCCAACAAGTCCTGATCACCGCGCCAGTTCTCAACCATCACTTTTGAATTCTCTTCGCGCGCGACCCACTCGCCCCAACGAACTCCCATGAACTCTACGTCACTTCCACCAACTCCTGAAAGCACACCTGCTGAAGGGAAAAAAATGACTTGACCACCTCCGTTGATATAATCTCGCATCGCACCTGCTAAATCACCTTTAGGTAGAGTCGTTTGCCAAATGACAAGCGAAGCCCCATCCAGAACCAATGAATCAAGTTGATCAGGAGCGACTACTTCAACCGCCGATGGAGCTTGACCATCCGGAGCGACTGCCGCAGCGATTTCCAGCGGGCGCGTTGCGTCACGATCTTCACTGACCAGAACAATACGTCGCACCGGAGGTTCATCAAAGACCAAGTAGAACTCGTTGTCGGCATTATTCTGATCGGCAGGAATAGAAACTTTTCCCCAACCCCGCTTTTGATTGCCAGTAAGTGACACGCGATGGTTTCGAACTTCCGCTTGATTACCGGTAAGTTCAACGCTCAACTCACTTCGAGCTCCATCGATCTCGATCTGGATGGGAACAACGCGTTTTGCCGAAGAAGAACTCTGAGAACCACCTTGTGAAACCTGCAGCGACATGACGACTCCATTGCCGGCGTCAGTCATCTCCCGCCGCACATCGGTAACGCGTAGCGATAAGTTACTTTCGGCTGGATCAGCGTAAGCCAATAAATGGATTCGTACCGACTGCGGAAAACTCTGAAGCGCATCGCGGACTGCGTTCCAATTGCCGCTGTCGACGCTCCAGTCAGCCGTCCGCAGATCGGAGCAGATCCACAGTTCGGTTGGTCCAGGTTTGTTGGCGTTTAAGTAGTCAACGGCGGACTGCAACATCGCGGGCAGACTAGCTGTCGCGCTGGAGGCTTTTGTGCCGGGTGAATCGACCAAAGCGTCGAGCGTCTCAAAAGTCTGTGGTTCGCGAGAATTACTTTCGATAAGGACCCATTTTGATGCCCCCAGTGTCTGTAGGGCCTGAGCGAGTTGCCGACGGCCGGTATCAAGTTTTGATTGGCCGCCAAGGCCTTGTTCTTGCATACTGGGCGAACGGTCAAGCAGTACGATACTCGTATCGGTTTTTCCACCCGCGCCGAGCCCCAACATTCCGCTCGCCAACGGACGGCTGATAGCAAAAATCAATCCGGCGAGCGTAAGCACTCGCATCGCCAGAATGAGATACTGCCGCAACTTTGCATAGCCGCGATTCATGCGATTGGCGGCGAGCAAGAACATCATTGCGCCCCAACGTTTGGTCTGGTAACGCCACTGATTGATCAAGTGAATAATAATCGGCAAAGCGATCAGAGGCAGCGCCAGCAAAAGCCACGGTTGC
>JANNNN010001136.1:0-1621 GCA_031398555.1 Planctomycetia bacterium
AGACTTTGTGGTGGCCATACTTATGACCTAACGATCCTTTAATGTGTTACAAATAGAGTGGACGACGCACATCGCTGGCTATCGAATGGCAAAATTTATTTGCAAAAAACGCGACTGGGTGATCTTCGTAGATCGGCTCGCCGTCCAAAACGGGTTTGGTTGGCGCCAAGTCATAGTCTACTTTGGTTGCATCATAGCGGCCCGTAAACTCGGCTGCATGACCATTCTGACGCATATTGAAGCCAAGCCAATCGTCGTTGTGGAAATGCTGACTGGAACCAGCGCCACCTGGTGGATGAAAGGTCATCAGATGCCGTCCCTGATCACCTGCCCGAAGCCCTTGAGCCATCGCGCGTATTATCTCTTTGTGCAAATCGTTTTCAACTGGCCGATCCCCGCCCAGTATCCAAACCACTCCCGAGTTGCGGTACCTTTTGCCTACCCACTCGCCGAACGAAGCGGCGTTAGCAGGCGTAAAGATCTCAGGGCCCTCGCCCCATTTTTTGTTCCACTTGTCGCCCCAGGTCGGAAGAAAGCCGATGTACATTCCGCGATTGTTGGCTTCTTCGACGATGAAATCAACATGGTCCCAATAGTCATTGTTGGGGCCATCTTTCACTGCTGGTTTGGAGGGATCGTTATCGACTAGCGGCAAATGTCCGTAAGGGTTAGGAGTCCTCAGTCCTTCGAGCTCGGCCAGTGCAACAGTTTGAATCAGGGTAAAGCCGTTGGCTGCTCGGTTGTCCAAGTATCGGATCACCTCTTCGCGATTGAGCCGATGAAAGAGTTCCCAAGCAGTATCGCCAAGCCAGAAAAAGGGCTTGCCGTCTTCGGTTTGAAGATATCGATGGTTATCGCTAACCATCAATCGAGGCAACTCGGCGGCATTCAAAAGTGCCGTCGAGCAGGTTAGCAGTGTGAGTGCTAGGAATAAAGTCAACAAACGCATGACGGGTACTCCGTGAGAAGGTGAGAGAGGCTAGGCTATTGGTCCAATAGATAATGACGTCCGTACTTCAGGTGCTCTTGCATTCGCGATCGGGACTTTTGTTCGTCCCCATCAGCGATCGCATTAGCAATCTCCAAATGATCTTCATAACTTTTTTGCAATCGACCTGGCACCAAGCGATTGATATGCAAGACAGAACGATGCAGTTTGTCGAAGCATTTCTCAAGCCATACCATGATCTCGCGGTTGTCGAGCACTTCAGCTAGCAATTGGTGGAATGCGATATCTAGTTCCGTCGCAGACAGTGAGTCTTTAGCCTTGGCCGCCGTCTTTTGATGGACAAGGTTTTTCTTTAATGCCATTCGCTGGGAATCACTCCAGCTTCTCTCGGCAAGCTTTGCAGCCGCGAAGGGTTCGACCGCCATGCGAACGTCAAACAGTTCGCCGATCTCCCGGGCCGACAGTTCACGAACAAAGATGCCCCGTTGCGGCGAGACGGTGACGAGCCCCTGCATTTCGAGATTCTCTAATGCCGCTCGAATAGGCGTTTTGCTCATGCCCATCCGTTCGGACAACTGTCGCTCCGACAATGCCATATGCGGTGGGAACTTGCCGTTCTGGATCAATCGCTTGAGCTCAATGTAGGCCTGTTCCTTCAAGAGAACTCGCTCC
>JANNNN010001269.1:0-4045 GCA_031398555.1 Planctomycetia bacterium
ACTCGATTCGGCACTGTCCCAAAATCAAAAAACTCCCGGATTACTCGCCAACGTAAGGCAGCAGAGCCATAAAGCGAGCTCGCTTGATTGCGGCTGTAATCGCGTGTTGGCTAACCGCCGAGCAACCGGTTTTGCGGCGACCGACGATACGGCCATGGCGATTGACTAGTTTGCGGAGAAGTTCCACGTCTTTGTAGTCCACAAACATGGGCCGTGGACGTTTGCCATCGACGAACAGCGGATCTTTCTTTTTGGTGCGTGAACGAATTCGTGAACGTTTGCGAGCCCGGCTTTTAGCCGTCGGTGCGCGGCGAACTGTGGATGGTGATTGTGACGACATTTTTGCCTCAAAAGTACTGAAAACAGGATCGTTTCGGTATTCGCAGCCTGGATTGAAGGGCCATGCCTTCAAGCAAACCAGGGTGAGTCGACCCAGGTTTGCGCCGCGAACCAAGTTTTAGAAGGAAGAAATCTACCAGCACCGAACGAAATCAGCAAGGTGTTTCATTGGCTCGCTGTAGCTGGTTTCGTAAGAAACCGGTCGAACAAGCCTCTACTTTCGATGCCATCCGGTTTCTCAAGAAACCGGCTACGAAAAAAGTCTGGTTTCTCAAGAACCCAGTCTACTAGGCAAAAACTATAATGGCCTTGCCAAAGCTGGCTGCTGCACTGCTGGGATGGTTTCGACTCGATTCCACGCTTGGGCTGGTGGCAACGTTCCATAAGAGGCTGTCCCGCCAGCGAAATCTGGGGAGGGACCAGCTTGAAACATTGGTCGCGTCGGCAGGGGATGGAATCGGGGGGCTAAGGGTGGTTTAGGCAGTTTTTTTTCAGCTTTCCAGCGTGCGAACCAACCGGGTACCGGAATTGACGGCATCGCTGGCAGAACGATTGGCGGACTCCCGTAACTTTCGGCCGCACATTCTTCAAGGCGATAGCTGGGAAGTTGGACCACCGCGCAGCCACTTGAAAGCAGTAGGACGCAGCTGAACATTAGCGAAATGCAGGGTAAATTAACAGCGAAACGCATAGAAATCGTTGCAGGTCGTGTTTTGAGGTGGGACACGCTGGAACTCCTAGGTAGGATGGAGCCTGACCGAGCCAATCTCGTGTTTTCTTCTTTATCGAACCCTATTTGGTTTAACTTGAGTCGATTGCGATGACTTTAACGGAAGTGCCTGCCGAGCAGGAATCAAAACTGCCACACCTTCGAATTGGAAATCTAGATATCGGGTTTCCAGTGGTTCAGGCTGCATTGAGTGGCTACAGTGATTGGCCGATGCGAATGCTAGCTCGTGAACATGGTGCCAGTTATTCCCTGTGCGAAGTCATGCTGGACCAGTTTCTGGTAGCCATGAAGGACCGCGCTAAGAACCGTCACTATCTCTATAACTCTGCCGAAGAGCAGCCAGTAGCTGGTCAATTGATGGGTGCCGAGCCCGAGCAATTTTCGCTGGGCGCCAAGCGGCTGGTGGAAGCAGGCTTTGCTGTAATCGACATCAATTTTGGATGTCCGGTTAAAAAAGTGCTGGGGCGTTGCCGTGGTGGTTTTCATCTCAGCCAGCCTGCTACGGCGCTGGAAATTGTTCGGCGGACGCGTGATATCGTGCCGCCAGAAATTCCAGTGACAGTCAAGATGCGGCGAGGGTTGGACGACACCGATGAAAGCCGCGATAACTTTTACACGATCTTCGAAGGCGCCTTTGCGGCGGGGATTGCGGCCGCGACGGTCCACGGGCGAACGGTTTACCAACGCTACAACGGTCCGAGTCGGTGGGCCTTTCTGTCAAACCTCAAACGCGAGTTTCCGAATTACACAATCCTGGGCAGCGGCGATCTGTTTACGCCACGAGACTGCTTACGAATGATGACCGAAACGGGTGTTGATGGCGTCACCGTTGCTCGTGGCGCCATCGGCAATCCTTGGATCTTTTCGCAGTGCCGCGCACTGGCTGAGGGAAAACCAATGCCGGCCGCGCCGAGCGTAATTGAACAACGCCGTGTGCTGGAGCGACACTGGAACTTAGCAGAGGAACTTTACGGTGAGGCTCGGACGGGTCCGCTTCTGCGTAAATTCGGGATCAAATACGCCGCCAGCCATCCACGCCATCTCGAAGTCCGGCCGCAATTTACGCATGTCCGTTGCCGAGCCGATTGGGATCAAGTCCTGGACGCTTGGTACGCTGAAGATCTGCCGGGCGTTTTTCCTTCGCCAGACATCCACCACGTCCAGGGTGCCAGTTGTAGCGATTACTGGGTCTCTAACGGCTGATTCGAACGAAATAGGAATTAAAAAGTTGACACTCACCCCTGCTAGCGGGTAGCCTATTGATTGGGGAGAAATCCGTAGGTTCGCTCGTCGCCGTTTCGGCATGGAACTAATCGATTTTTTCACCTGTTGCAGGGACTCTCAAGTGTCTGCAAGCAGTACGCTCGCACACTCGTCGCACTCGTTAATCGCATCGTGCCCTTTGCACATCGGAGCAGTGAAATGTTCACTTTGAAAAGCGCTTTGTTAGTTGTCGCGTTGGCTTCGCAATTTGCTTTGAGTGGCCTCGCGATTGCGCAACTGGCACCGCCGCTTGTGACAGCGAAACCCGCCGCGGGCGAAACCAAGCGGGTTGGAGATATGTTCAAAAACAAAGAAAATCCAGACCCAGTGCTCATAAAACGCTACGTGCAAAATGAAGTAGCGCGGTTTAGCAATGTAAGTCTCGAAAGTGACATGGCTGGATTCGCACAAATTAGAAGCCAGTTGATCACTACTATTCGTTCCTCCGCGTCCGAGCCAACAAAGAAAATCGCGGCCGACCATGTTCTGACTCTTGCAAAAGACATTGCCACAAGCCCCAAATTTCATAACGTCGCGCGAGTTAACTCCATGGCGTTGTTAAGCGAATTGGAACTCGTATCCAATTCGCCTTACCCTGCAACGCTCTCGCCGCTCGTCCAAGTTGCAAGGGACGAAACCCAACCACTGCCGCTGCGAGCAATTGCACTTTACGGATTGCATCGGCATGTAAAGTTCACGAGGCTGCCCCCTGCACAAATAGAGGGGCTGGCGAAAGTGATTACTACGATTGTTGCGTCACGTCCAAAGTCGGCCATCGATGTGACGCCACATGCTTGGATAGTCCGCCGGAGCTTCGATGTTTTGTCGTCCATGGCCGCCAATCACGCTGCTGTTCCCGCTATCGCCCGATTGCTCGACGATAAGGAACTGCCTAGCGTTCGTCTTGCCGCAGCGGATTACCTTCCCCGAGTTGATGCAGGGAAACTGAAACTGACGGATGAACAGAAAACCCAGTACTTTATTGGCGTGGCCCAGTTGCTTGAACAACAACTTGTTGTGTGGTACGAGCGCGAAGAAGATACTCTCAACATGAAGTCGGGGGCTGCTGGGATGGGTGGTGGGATGGGTGGTGGAATGGGCGGAATGATGGGCGGTATGGAAGGCGGAATGGGCGACGGATATGGATCTGGCGGAAAGGGAATGGGCGGAATGGGTAGCGGGGGCATGGACGGCGGCATGGAAGGCGGCATGGGCTATGGAATGAATGAAGGTGGTATGGGAATGGGTGGTATGGGCATGGGTGGTATGGGCATGGGTGCCACCGGACCGAAACCACGACCGCTTGATACTCAGCCGTGGGAAGTTCGTATGACTCGCCGTCATGTAAATCAGATTCTTCAAACAGTACACGTTGCTTTGGATGGCAAACCCATCAAGGGCGGACGAGCGGTTTCAGCGGTCGGTAAGGGGCTGGTTGATTTGGAACTCCCGGCCGAAATTTCAACACCAGCCAGTGACCTGCTCAAGGCGGTGGAATCGTTACAGACGCGTGTCAATGATTCCACAAAGATCACCACGATGAATTCGCTGATTACTCAAACGAAAAAACTAATCGAGAGAGTCATGGATCAGGTTCGAGAAGTTCCTGCCTTGACCACACAATATCCAAAGTACCAGGAAAAGAAGGAAGAGCTGGGCGAGGTTCTTGATCAACCTAAAGCTCCGCCCACTGGCGATGATCCAGCGGCGCCT
>JANNNN010001017.1:0-5706 GCA_031398555.1 Planctomycetia bacterium
TCCCTTCGCCGCGAATGTGACTGGCATAAATTCCGCCATGCTTTGCAATCACTTTTGAAATCGCGATCAGTTCTTCCGTAGTCGAAAACATGCTCGGTACGTAAATCAAACCAGTCGACATGCCGAACGCTCCGTCGCTCATCGCTTGCTCCGCCAACTCGCACATCTTCTCAAGTTCTTCATCTGTCGGCTTACGATCCTCCTTACCCATCGCTTGGTCTCGCAAGTTTCCATGAGGCAGGAGATGTGCCACATGGGTCCCAGCCCCATCCTCGTCGATCTTTGCTAAGTATTCGCCGACATTCACTGGCCCCATGCCACAGTTGCCCGTGACCACCGTCGTGCAGCCCTGCAGTAAGTAATTGACGTTCCCGCGAGTCTTCGAATCCAGCAGAGCGGAATCGCTATGCGTGTGCAAGTCAATGAAGCCGGGGCAAACCACCAACCCAGCGCAGTTGATGATCATATCCCCACCGCTCAAGTTCGCTTCTACAGCAACGATCATCCCTGAACGAATTCCGACATCTGCAATTCGCGGTTCCGCATCGCTGCCGTCGATCACCGTACCGCCGCGCAGCAATACATCGAATTGCTGTTGCTGGCCGTGCAGCAGAATTGGGTTACCGATGCTTACCATGGACAGCATCAATAACAAACTTAGACTTCGTGAAAGCATGGCTGTCGATCCCAACAAACAAATTTTACTATCAATCGATCGAGTCAAATTTTAATTCGCCAGCTATGCTCGCGTCGAGCAACATTAAACTTCGTTGCTTGAGGGCTGCCAACTTGGTTGCGTTGTGCTTGGCTAGTGAAATTCGAATGAGTTCCTGGTCAGCTCGAAGTGATTTTGCATGTTTATCTAAATGATCCACTTCATTGTTCAACTCTCGCTGTTCCCAGTTCATATCGTGAGCGCCACTTCCAACCGCCCTAGTTGCAAAGGGACTTTGAGTTGCCGCTGGAACACCTTTCAGCTGGCTGAATTCTGTCAGCCAACTAAATTCTTGCAGATGTGTCGCATATCCATTCTCGATCTCAGTGTAGTCGTTTTTCCCCCACTGCAATCGCTCCTTGGCTGACCGGCACTCATTCTCCAATTTGGATTGATCATCGTTGAGTTTTGCAGTGCAACGAACATTCTCTTCCAATTTGAGTGCATCGGCGGCTGCTTCGGCCTTGGCAGAATCGAAAAGCCGTTTTAAACGTTCAAAATCCGGTGCGAGTCGCTGGTACACTCCCTCGGCCTGTGCAACGGCCGATTGCATTCGTTCATGCTCTGCAACAACGGGTGAAGTAGTGGAACCACCCTGCTGTTCCGCTATGTATGCGTCGTACATGGGCTTCGTTGCATTGAACGCAATTTTCGCTTGCTCAAGATTTCGAGCGGCCGCTTCATACTGCAGTGATGGGCTAGTCAACTCTCGATTTGCTGCCGCGAGCCGGCTTTCGGATTCATCGCATCGGCGACGCATCGACTGATACTCACGCTGCTGCTTTTCTAACAAATGTGGGATCGATTGCAGTTCCTTGATTTTTGGAAGCAATGCTCGGCATTCGGTCAGCCTGTCGTCGACGGCTTTCAACATACGGGGAAACTGGTTCAAAAATTCGCCCAGTTGTTTCGAACGCGCGGTAGTATTACGAAAATCCATGTCTCGCGAGAATAGCTCGTCACGCACAAGTTCACTCAACCGTTTGATAGCTGAAGCTCGCAAGTTCTCTTTATTTTGAATCTCGTCGCGAAGTGCTTTCAATTCGTCTCGGCCGACTTGCAAATCGCTATCGCGCCGCCCGCGGTCCGACTTGTCGGCAAAGTCAGCCTGAGCAAAAGCCGCGATGTCAATTTCAATATTCTTGACAAACGCTGACGCGGTGGTGACTGCCTGAGCAAGCCCCAGGACAACCCCGCCGTATTCGCGAATGCCGTCTATCGACTCATGAATCAAGAGGCGCTTTTGCCACTCATCCAGTTTGGGACCCATGCGTCGGCCACTTGCTGGAAGCAGTCGCTCCTTAAGCATCTGAGCGCGAGCGATAACAAAATTATCGGCTAGCACCTCGGCCTTTTGTTCGTTAACTGCCTCGCGATGCTGTACGTCTTGTCGACGCGTTTCAGTAAATGGCATCTTTCGCTTTAGCCAGCCAAAAACGCCAGCTTGCTGCTGTTTAAAGGCATCGTATTCTGCCGAATCGGATTCTAGTTCAGCTTGATCACGAACCCGTTCTTGCTCAATTCTTCGAATCGCTTCGTCGATCGCCTCACCTAGCGCAGTCGGGTCATTTGTTGAGGCTGCATCCGCAAACAGTTGCGAGACTGCCGCCTGCAATTCGCGGTAAGTTGTGGCTTGGCCCAGCATCGCTAACCAGTCTTTTGTTTCGCTCATGATTTATCAATGTCATCACTCTAAAGGGTTGTGTCGGATTCCCGTACGGAGCGTTCGCTGTAGACTACCATAAAACAAACTGCGTTACATCGAGATTTGGTTACAAAGTACGGATCCATAAGGCAAGGTTCACGAATGCAAATAAACGGTGTCGAAATTGAAGACGCATTCGCCGAAGCATTTCCGATGACAGCCACGCGGTTGATCATCACAGCCGCAGATCGCTTTTGGGCGCGGCGCGCGGCTGAAGCAATGACGGGCTTTGCGACCAGCGTGATCGGCTGCGGTTGCGAAGCCGGCATTGAAACGGAAGTCGACGCGAGTAAAACCCCCGATAATCGACCTGGCATCGCCGTACTTGTGTTCAGCATGTCTGGCAAAGAACTCGAAAAGCAAATTGTTCGTCGCGTCGGCCAATGCGTGTTAACTTGCCCATCGACCAGCGTCTTTGCCGGAATGGACAGCGAGAAGCGCGTCGCCTTGGGCAGTCACTTGCGGTACTTTGGCGACGGGTTTCAAACTTCTAAGATAGTTGCCGGGCGCCGATACTGGCGCGTTCCCGTTATGGATGGCGAATTTGTTGCGGAAGAATCGACCGGTCGGCGTGATGCGGTGGGCGGCGGCAATTTTCTTGTACTGAGTCAATCACTGGCGGGTGCTCTGAAGGCTTGCGAGTCCGCCATGGATGCGATGCGACAAGTTCCCAATGTGATCATGCCATTTCCTGGAGGCGTTGCACGCAGCGGATCGAAAGTAGGTTCGAAATACAAATCGCTCGGCGCATCCACCAACGATGCTTTTTGTCCAACGCTCAGGCCGATTACCAAGTCGCTCTTGCCTCAAGGTGTGGCTGCCGCGCTCGAAGTGGTCATTGACGGTCTGACAGAAGCCGATGTGGCCCGCGCAATGCGAGTCGGAGTACAGGCGGCTTGCGAGTTTGGTGATCGATATGGACTGAAACGCATCACGGGCGGCAACTATGGCGGTAAACTTGGCAAGTATCATTTTCATTTGCATCAGGTGCTTGCATGAGTCCATTGACTTTTCGAAAAACCGATACTGTAGCGCGATGCATCGACCTTTTCGGAATCGTGCCCAGTCGCGTGAACGACCTGCCATTAAATGAAATCCTGCAGTTGCCCATTCATATCGATGAAAAGCCTGCAGTTGTCAGCGATGGCTTTGAAGTCATTGACGGAGAACGAGCAACGATTGCGTTTGAGGAGGATCTATCGAATTGCGACTACGTTGGCGGTGGACTGGAGGGCGGACGAATTATTGTGTCCGGCAGCGTTGGCGATTTTCTCGCCGACCGAATGCGCAGCGGAGTGATCGAAGTGGCAGGCTCAGCCAATCGATTTGCTTGCAGCGGCCAGCGCGGTGGCTTGGTCCGTGTCGCTGGCGATTGTGGCGAGTATGCCGCCGCGGCCGCTCCGGGCGCAAAGCGTGGCATGAACGGCGGGATGTTGGTCGTCAGCGGCAATTGCGACCAATGGCTAGCGACTCGCATGCGACGCGGTACAGTGATCGTACACGGCAATGTCGCGAGCGCATGCGCAAGCCGAATGATCGCCGGGACTCTCGTGTTGTGCGGCCAAGTTGAGTTTCCTTTGGCCGCTAATATGGCTCGCGGAACCATTCTTATGCTTGGTCATCAAGTGGTTTGTACTGCACCCGCGGGCTTTACAGTTCCAGAACACACTGAGCTTTCCTATCTGCAGATTTTGATCAACGATATCGCCTCTTACTTGCCAGATCAGATACGCAGTGAACACGCTTCTTCGGCCATCTCAGGTTCGCTCAAGTTTCGTTCCCCAGTTTTTCGCGCATTAGGCGACCGAGTCAATCGGGGACTAGGCGAAATCATTTGGTTGAATACCGAGGTGAATCGTACCGAGCCGCACCTTGCCCATGCGTAGTCCTGCTAATGCTCCAGCACAAATCTTGGTTTTGTGTGCCACTGGCTTTCCCAATTGCATCCGGGAATCGGGATGCAATTGGGAAAGGCCAGTGAACCGAAGCAAGTGGTCTTCCTTTTATTGAGAGTTCCCAACACTAATCCACATGGCGAGAAATTTGTCGAAGTTATAATCTAAACGACCTGCGATACTTTCCAAAACTTGAGTCCCTTTTCGGAAGTCGATGTGTGTCGCGTGCTCTGTGACCTATGAAGTTAACCACTTCGGCACCCGTTAAGCAAACCGTCTAGGCATCGGAACGAAGTGTGTGGCGCGAACCAAAACGCTTCGGTACACTGCCCTTGCTTTGCTAAATAGCTTAAACGCTATTTGGCAAAGCAAGCTAGTGGCACACCCAAAATGCGAAACCGGGTGCTAGCGCATTGCGGCTGATTCTGGTGTTTAATTTGGGTAAGGCACTCACCTGTTCAATAGGCAGGCTGTAGCAGTTTAAACAAGTTGTTGTAATCGTCCGTCCAAGCTGAAAACCCCGGCCAACTCTTTGGTTTTTTACCGGTCGCTTGGAGTTCGGGACGCTCGAACGATTCCGGATTCGAGGCAAGCAAAATCCACTCCGAAGCAGCTAGCTCGAGATACATGGCTTCCGTTTGAGCAATTAACAACTGGTATAAACCGTTTATTGCTGCCAATCGATCAACTACCGGCCCGAGGTTTACATAACGATTGCTAACATGGATTGCGATGATGCCATCGGGTTTCATGTGACGCAGGTAGTTCTCCATGGCTTCACGGGTTAACAAGTGCACTGGAATGGAATCACCGCTGAATGCGTCGAGTGCAAGCACGTCGAACTGCTGCGGTTCTTCGCGCTCGAGTGACAGCCTCGCATCGCCCGATACGACTTCAATGTTAGCTGGAGATTTACCGAGGAATGTGAATAGTTGATGGGCAAGATCGATAACGAGGGGATTGATTTCATAAAAGCGGAATGTATCACCCGCTTGTCCATAGGCGGCGATCGTCCCGATGCCGAGCCCAACGACACCGATCTTGAGTGAGGTCGCATTGCGTTTGGCCGCGATCGCCCTGCCAATACCGCTTCTTTCACTGTAATAAGTCGTTGGCAGGTTCTCTTTTTCAGGCGTCATGTATTGGTAACCATGCAAAATCCCACCGTGATACATGGCTCGACCAAAATGCTCGGGATCGTCCTCAAACCATTCACGCACTTTCAGAATTCCATAGAAATTGCGCAACTTAAGCTTGGAGTCGAAATCAAGGGAGACGATTTGCGCGCTGAATACGGCAAGCACCGCCAGTAAAGAAACGACTGAGATAATCGCAACCGGGACTACGCTTTCAGATTTGGTGGGTGTGTTTTTCTTTTTGGTCGTTGGTTT
>JANNNN010000064.1:0-1926 GCA_031398555.1 Planctomycetia bacterium
TTCCCCGCGATCAGCTGCGGCGTTTATGGTTTTCCCACCGAAGAAGTTGCTCGAATCAGCGTTCAAACTATTCGCAAAAGCCTATCCCAATCGACGGGCATCGAATCGGTGAAGTTAGTCGCCTTTGATGATCAGAATTTCGCTTCCTGGAAGAAAGCCGTCGGGTGAAAATTGTTTGTCTCAATTTACGGGTCAGAGAGTCGCGAGTTCACTGATTTTGCACGAAGCGGGATAGACTTCAGCTCCCCTTTTTCATCGCTGTAGCATTTCCTTGGGGACTTGCGATAATGAAACAACTGTCAGCTCGCGCCTTCAAGTTCAAGGAACTCCAGTTATGCACCGCTTTCTACTTTTTACTTTCTCTATTTCCAGTTGCGTAATCATGGTCGGGTGCGAGCCGATGCCGACAGCGACCAATGCGCCCGTACCGGCAGTGCAAACTCCTCAGGAATCTGCCAAAGCCCAAGTGGGGGTGGGTATTAAGGGGCGCAGCTTGGACAACGAAACTGGCGTTGGGAAAATGATCTCAGCACCCGTTTCAGCCCTGTTCGCGGTCAAGGAACGAGTCGCTTTCGATATTCAAATTCCGCAAGCACTGAACCTATTCAAAGCTACCGAAGGTCGATTCCCAAAGTCGCACCAGGAGTTTATGGATAAGATTATAAAGGCGAATCAAATCAAGTTGCCGGAACTGCCCGCCGGGATGGTTTATCGCTTCAATACCGAACTTGGCGAACTCTGGGTCGATCCAGTAGCTACCAACAACGCCAATGCGCCGGCTGCTCCGACTCCTTAAACAATTGGGTAGCTGGGTTTGTAAAAACCCGGTGCTTTTAACGTTGGTGTTTGTGATGAGAGGTTGATTGGTTGACGATGCGAAGTTTTGCAGTAATGCGTCCGGATTCTAACGAATTAAACTACGAAGTTCATTAAACTTAAAGTTGAGGTAATAGATATGCGAACATTATTTACAATTGCGTGCGCGGCTTTGTTGTGCTTGAACGCGTCAAGCTTTGTTGCGGCTCAAGAGAAAGTCGACGCGGCCATGAAAGCTCGCTACGAGAAATTCGAGAAGCTTCTAACGGGATCGAAATTCAAAGGGTCGTTCACGCTCGACGACAAACCGCTTAAGGATCTGCACGAAGAAGAGTACGACATTGAAAAAGTCGAAAAACTCCCTGAGCCCGATCTGTGGTCGATCAAGGCTCGAATCAAGTACGGTAACAAGGACTTTACAGTGCCTGTGCCTTTGTTCGTTCGCTGGGCCGGTGAAACGCCGGTCATGACTATGGATAAAATAACGCTACCTGGGTTCGGAACCTTTTCAGCTCGTGTTGTCTTGCACGTCGACAAGTACGCTGGAACTTGGCAACACGATGACAAAGGCGGTCATTTGTTCGGTCGCATTATCTTGGCGAAGCAGGCAGAAACCGGCACAAAGTCGACGGACGCGCCAAGCAAGTGACACAACGAAATCGTAGCTGGATTCGTTAGATCCGGACGAACCCAAAGGAGTCTTATCCTGGATCTGGTTTCTCACGAAACCAACAACAAGGCGTGCTTCGATTGCCAAATGCTAGCATCGCCGCGTGTATTTTATTTTTAGTTAAGAGACCGATAAGTTTAATTCAGCACCCTTGCGAACGATTTGTGCGGTATAATGAACCCTTCCCATGCGGCTTGCATGCGAATTACAAGAGACTGCATCGAAGCAACCTGTCGATTGAATTTGGTCACGCGGACGCCTCTCTAACTATAGGCGACTGAGGGGCGGTTAAGCCACCTAGCTCAAGGATGTTGGAAATGACAGATCGCCGTTCGTCAGTAGCCATCATTGATCTCGGTTTTCGGCCGAACCCAGATCATCCATCGCTTCGACCCATCGGTCGCCACTCGTTGCTCGAGTGGACCATCAAGCGACTCGCC
>JANNNN010000075.1:0-5207 GCA_031398555.1 Planctomycetia bacterium
GTATCCAGAACAGCTTGCAAAACATGCATCGTGTCATTGTTGTCGAGACTCTTCGCGACGCTTAGCGTAATCACGCCGGTAAGGGCAACAGCCAAGTTGCAAACGCCGATCGGGTAGATCAATTCCAGGATCAAGCCGAGCACTGCCGTGGCCCAGCCGATGAAGACTGCTGACGAATACAAATTGATTACCGGCGGTCGTCCGGAAATGTAGATTCGCGAGACGATAGCGACCGTGTGTATGACGAACGTTGCCACTAATAACCAGAAGGTTGCACGTCGCAAAGTGCTTGAGCCAGTCATAAAGGTTGCAAAGGCTAGTACGATGGCGAATAGGTAAAGAAAAACAGCTTGCACAGTAGGAGCGAACTTGTTGAACCAGCTTTCCGTTTTCGCTTTGCTCATCTTTTTGGAAGCGATTGGCAGTTCACTTATTGTCGACATGTACTTGGTAACTGCCTTATTGATCTCAGGCGACTTTCCTTCACGCACGGCATCGAGCACGTCTGTGAACGAACGTAAAGCCGGGTTCGGGTCGACACGTTCAGCCGACATCAGATTTTGGACATAGGTTGCGAAGATGGCCGGTCCATAAGCTTGCCATTTATCTTTTTCCGGATTCTTGGAGTCTGGCGTGCCGGCCGGAGGGATGATGGCTGGCGGCGAGCCCGCTTCGATCTGCTGGACCATATCAAGAATCTGCATCAACTGATCGGAAAAAGCACGTCGAGCCTCTTCGCTCTCGCCCGCCTTCGAAGGGTCAGGAAGGGGCGGCATTCGATAGCTGACCGTCAAAAGATTGTACAAGCTCAACTTCTGATTCAGGCTCGCATATTTTTGCTCAACTTGTGTCAGCTCCTCAGATTTCTTGTTTCGCAAATCGGCGATTTTTGAGCGAAATGCATCCATTTTCGGCAGAAGTTCAGAGTATGAAAATTTAGAATCGCTGCTCGGCTTCAAACCGAAAATCGTTTGAACTTCTTCCGAGTAGATTCGGAAAACCGGAGCCTTTGCAGTCCAGTCTTGATCTGCCATGACGCCCATCAACCATTCGGTCGGGCTGTGTTTCGCTTTGTCGGCATCTTTAACGTAGGGAATGCTGTTAAACACCGGCTCACTGATTACTTGCAGAACGTTTTTCGCGACTGTGTCGAGCGGTTTGATACGACCTTCGTGTTGGACTGGAATCTGAGCAATGGCGGTCCAGTCCGTATCATTCCGAGAAACTCGTTTCGGCATCGCGTAGTAGCCCGCAATCATCGCCACGACAGCAATCCCAGCAACGGCCGGCATGACATGAGTTAGTAAGTACGATGGCTGCGTCCCAGTTTGAACAAGCTCCTTCGGGCGTCCTGTTGGAATTGCGCCGCGATCATAACGGCTGGCGAAGTTGTGAAACGTTCCGCCAAAATGGGCGAGCATGCCGACGAGCACCATCATGCAAGTCACATACGGTATCACCCAGCCAGCATTTTCAACTACTTGCAAACCTGTGATCTCTGTCACACCGCCCTCTGGCGTGCGAGCTTTTTGATATTGGCTTTGATAGAACGTTTCTCCGCGATAGCGAATTGGATTGTTCATCCATGTACGACCCTCTTGCGTGTCGCCGCTCTTTTTATCAGTAATCACAATGGTCGACGAATAATCTCGCGGAGTTTCAGTTCCGCTGTAGTCAATGCGCTCAACATCCTTCAGCGTCACTTTGTAGGGTTTGTATTCTCGGCGGAAGCGAAGGGCCAATTCATATTCCTTACCATCAACTGTGACCTTTTCGTTACGGTCAGCGCCTGCGCCGATAAACAACTGAGCTTGGTCGTTCCTTTCTTGTGTAAGCAGAATCGTACCGATCGCTTCACCGCCTGCTTTCGGGAAAATCTGTACGTAAGCCGACGCGATGTTCGAACCTTGCATCGCTCCGCCCTGAGGATCTTTGGGTTTCGCGGCCGCTTGCAGGCCGAAACCCATCGTCGCAGGATTCTTTTCTGTGCCACTAAGGTTCATCAGCCCGCTGTTCGTCATCCATTCAGTGATCTTCAACCGAAAAGGCAACTCATCAGATTCGATAATTTCTTTGTCGCGAACCGCGCGACGAAGACGCGCTTCAGGAATGGCGGTCACGGCGTCCTTCTCTGGATCGCTGGTATCGATAATTGCCAACTCGACAGCGTCCTGTTGAAATACGAGACTAGTTGAATCACCTTCGGCGACGCTCAATCGCTGCTCGACTTGACGGTCGCCAAACACAAATTGTCCGACCATCATCAAGCCAACTCCGGCATGGATGAGCACGTTGCCGCCTCGAACGCCAAAGACCATGATCAAACCAACCAAGCAGACCGCCGACGCGATACCAGCTTGGAGCAATTGCCAGACGATGCGCATGCCTGGATCGTTCAATCGCGCATTGCCGCCACCAAAGATCATGACTAACGTCAGCGACAATAGAATCGTCACACATACCCATGACAAAATCCGTGTCAGCTTAGGCATCTTTCGCGCTTGCACGGCATAGGCCACGAGCACAAGCGTCGCAATCGCAAAACCAGCTCGCAGTACGCTCCACAGCGTGTCGTATGAAATCGGGGGAGCACCTTGAAGACCATCTGCCGCGTGGCCACCGACTATCACAACGGTAATGATTGCAGCACCGATCAAGCTCACTACGACACCGCTGGCCAGCTTGGCGCCTTTGGCATGAACCGAAAACCGCGTAGCTTTGGCGGCGATCAAATTCACTAGCATGATCAAGCCGATCGTTGCGCCGCCTGGAAATGGAAACATGCCAGGGTATGGATTCGTGTGCGGGAAAATCGTGATCGGGAACAGAACGTCCAGCGGAATCACGGCTAGCCAAGCGTTAAAGTACAGTCGTTTGACTTCGGCCAGATTCTGTTGGTCTTGTGCCAAAGTTCCGAAAAACAAAAGCAAAATGCCCAAGCCGAACATGGCTACCGTGATCTTTAGCGAGCCCATCGCGCGAAGCAGGAGATACACAGGCGACACTTCGCCTTTAACGCGAGATTGTGCACCGATTGCCGATTCGTTCGACCAAGTTCCAGCGGACATAATTCAGCCTCGTATTACGTTTAAAGTACCAATTTCAGTTAACATCGTGCTGGAAAAAAGTGTCGCCTTTCGCTACGGCGAAAGTTGCGCGAGCTACGTATTAAGTTCGCGCGACTGACTTCTCTATTTCCCGCTACTTTCGCGGAGCGAAAAGCGACACTATCTGATCTCGTTACCACTTTAGTGATTTGACAAATGACGTGAACGATTCCCGCTGCTGCTCAGCCAACTTCGCAGGCCCAATGAACTTTACAAACAGTTTGGAAGAGGGTTGCCAAGGAACAATCGCTGCCAGGAATGCAGCTTGATCTGGTCCTTCGGCACCTTTAATTGAATACAACTCAGCCTGCACACCGTTGACTTCAAATCGCTCGGCTTCTTTCATAAGCCCATCGATCACCTCTTCGCTCGCATCCGGAGTCAGTTGCCTTTGCCACCGAGCGACGTTCGATCGATCGTCGCCACCGGCCGAGATGACGGTCACTTCAGCTTGGAGTCCGCCTTCAGAAACTTTGAAGGTTGCCATCCGCATACCGCCCGCTGGCGCTTGCTCCCAACCGGGAGGCACTGCATAAACCAACTCCGGCGCAGGACTGTTTGTTCCGCTGGCCGGCATCGCTGGCGCATTCGTCGATCCACCTGACAATGGGCCACCCGACAATGGGCCACCTGACAATGGGCCGCCGGTCATAGGTCCACCCGACATTGGCCCACCTGAAAACGGCCCGCCCATCATACCGCTTCCTTTGCCAAGCAAGCTGACATAGTAAGCACGAGCATCACCTTGATTGAGCGGTGGCAATTCCTCGAGCTCACCTTTCATCGCGTCCCACTCTTGTTCAGCTAGTGCAAGTTGCCCGCGCCATCGGTTCACGTTGACTTTCACCCAATCTTGCCAAGATGAATCGCCGGGCTCTTGAGGACTTGCCAGTTGAGTGACTGTAGCGCTCAACCCACTCTGCTCATCTTTCAACTTGGCAAAGGTCATTCCTCCAACACGCTGCTCAGTCCAACCACTGGAAAGTTTCCAGCTTGGGTCACCCGACTCGGCGAATTTCATTGAACTCACGATCTCTCGAAACCGGGCTTCGGTGGCTGACACATCGGTCGGCTTGCCAGTCAATTTGATGAACCAAGTGCTGTCTCGATTAGGCACAATCGCAGCCAACATTTGCTGTTCAGTCACGACCGGAGCCGCGCTTGAAACAGAACGGCTGGCTTCACTTTTTTCGACTGTGTATTGCCGAATCGCCATATCTTCTGAGCAGCCGATAGTGGTAACGCCCATCAACACGATGATCGTTCTCATCGAAGAGATTCTGAAAGTGTTGTTTGACCAACCTACCATAGGAACTTCCAAGCTGTTTTGGGGGAAATTTGTCGGCCACTGCCGCCGTACGATCAGGCTCACCGACCGGCATTCATCAGCATTCGAATTCGTCGGCAGTTGCGCTAGTTAATAGCCTGCAACAGTGCGAATCCCGCTTAACTGCGGTAACTCGAGCGAAGCAACTCGGCCAAGTGCTGTAATTCTATACTGGCATGCGAAAATGGATACCGCGTGAATCAGTCGATCAACGTCGTACGATTATCGCAAATCGTTCTCGGGATGGCGTGAAGGCGGGTTATAGGGCAATCAATCCATGAATCAGGCGTATGTGAGGCGGGATGCGATCCAGTTCGCATTGTCTTGATAGTAGCGATTACTAAGACTGATTTGTCTACCGAAAAACCGACTTGATGACGCAAATTTTAGCCGCAGAATACGTTTACTTGACATCTTTAGTGGGTCGCTCCTGCCGGGTGCGACCAATGCTACCGAGTTTTCCTAAGCAGTTTTCATTTTTTTCCCAGCTATTTTTTTCTCCCGCCATTTTGCCAGGACGCAATTAATCAGCAAGTATCCAATTAGATGCTCAACCCCATTCCGAACTCGGGTCATCCCGCGTTTTGAAGGTTTACGCAATAGCTAGTCATTAGGTCGCGCTCGGTCACTTTCGGCAAAAGTGATCCACTCAAATGCGTTCCAGAAATGCAGCATGTGTTTACGCTTGATTTGACCATTCTAGTCTATTGTTTTTCGGCACCCAGAAGTAGTACTCTGCGGCTTGCAGAGCACTTTTCAGGGTACTTCGCGCC
>JANNNN010000118.1:0-2281 GCA_031398555.1 Planctomycetia bacterium
GATCTGGTCGCGCCAGCGGTGTTCCAGAGCCGCCGAATGCCGGATTTCGTCGCGCAGTTCGTGCTTGTACCGTCGCAGCAACAGCAGCACTAGCGCCGCACCGCCGCTCACTGCACCCACCAGCACCGCCACAAGCAGCCCGCGTTTTAGCGATGTATTGCGCAGCGCGTCATCCAGCGGTACGCCGGATTTCTGGACCTGCAACGCGAGTTCCTGATCGATGCTCAGCGTCCACGCGATGCAGAACAGAATCAGCAACACCATTCCGCTTGCAATTCTCCTCGCACTGCTTGCTGGTTCACGAGCGAGTAGTTGGCAAGTAGTGATCGAACTTGTTTTGCTTGGCGGCGGGCTACTTTGGTGTTTTGGTCGGTCCAGTGCAATCCACGTTGGCGCCAGCGGCCTCATCTACAGCATGATTGCCTTCCTCATAATCGCCGGCTTGCTCGAGAAACGCTTCGTTTCGCTCGCCATCGCAATCCTCGTTGGATTTCTCTACGGAACGACGCTCATTTTTGGAATCATCCCGGCTTTTCAAGGGCGCGTGTCATGGGACGGCCATTTGTTTGGAGCCATCGCTGGGATCATGGTCGCATACGCCAACGCTCGGCAGTCGGACGATCAGTCCCTGGAAATCCAACCTGCGGCTTCGAGCGCAAAATAAGTTAGGATCATGTCGGCTCCAGCTCGGCGGAACGCGAGTAAACTCTCGAGAACACATTTTTCAAGATCGAGCCAACCATTCTGCGCCGCAGCAGCCAACATCGCGTACTCCCCGCTTACTTGATAAGCGGCTGTCGGCACTGCAAATGTTTCTTTTACTCGGCGAACGATATCCAGATAAGGCATTCCCGGTTTAACCATCACAATGTCAGCCCCTTCTTCAAGGTCTAGGGCCACTTCGTGCAGCGCTTCGTCAGTGGCTGAGGGGTGCATCTGATAAGTCTTTTTGTCACCACTGCCAAGGTTTCCTTTCGAGCCGACTGCGTCTCGAAACGGACCGTAGAATGCCGAAGCATATTTGGCTGCATACGACATGATCATCACGTTCTGAAATCCAGCCTGGTCCAACGCATTGCGAATCGCACCGACTCGTCCGTCCATCATGTCCGAAGGGGCGATGACTGAAGCGCCAGCAGCAGCTTGGACCACCGCCTGCTTGCACAGTACATCTAGCGTGGGATCGTTTACGATTTTTCCCTCGCGGAGCAAACCGTCCTGCCCGTGCGACGTGTATGGGTCCAAAGCAACATCGCAAACGATCCCGATGGAATCGCCAAAGCGCGAACGCACAGCCGCTGTTGCAGTGCAGATCAAATTCTTGGAATTGAGCGCTTCGCGTCCATCGTCCGATTTCAGGTCCGTTGGAGTAACAGGGAATAAAGCGACGGCTGGAATGCCTGCCGCGATTGCCGCTTCTACTTGGCCCAGTAATACATCGACGCTGAATCGTTTCACTCCGGGCAAGCTTACTATGTCATCCTGCTTTCCTTGTCCAGGCAGAATGAAGAGCGGCCAAATCAGATCTTTGATGGTCAATCGATGTTCACAGACCAGCTCTCGCGACCACGGGAATTGGCGCAGGCGTCGCATACGCGTCTGAGGGAAAGTCCCATGTGAAGGATTGAAAGTCATAATTTGGCTCAAAAGCTGTTGGAATAACGGAAAGTCAATACTCGAAATGCATAACGCCAAGCCTACGCCCGAAGTAGCTGGTTTCGTAAGAAATCGGACGAGCCCACGATCGGCCCAACGCAACCGGATTCTCGAAACCCGCTTGCTCACGAAACCAGCTACGAAATCATGCACCCGGTTTCTCACGAAAACTAGCTACAAAGTCATGCAACCTGTTTCTTACGAAACCAGCTACAAATGGGACTTACGCATGTGGGTTTACGAAACGTAATTTGGAGTGGGTGGACGATAGTGGGTCAAGTCGATACTGCGCATCCAGTCGATCGTTTTGACCAGACCTTCGCGGAGCGTGATTTGTGGTTGCCAATCGAAGTGTTTCTTGGCCAAAGTAATATCTGGCTTGCGTCGAGTCGGATCGTCGGCAGGCAGTGGACGATCGACCAGCTGTACCTTTGCTCCCGTGAGCTCAATCACCAGCTCAGCTAACTCGCGAATCGTGAACTCGCCTGGATTACCGATATTGACCGGGCCCACGAAGCTATCAGGACCATTCATCATCCTGACGATGCACTCGACCAAATCATCGCGGTAGCAGAACGAACGGGTCTGGTTTCCGTTGCCAAAGATCGTGATGTCCTGCCCCGGT
>JANNNN010000190.1:0-4700 GCA_031398555.1 Planctomycetia bacterium
GTGATCAAGTCCTCAAAGACGTAGCGAAAACGATCATTCAAGCGGTGGGTAACTCAGGCGTAGTTGGGCGATATGGCGGAGAAGAGTTTTGTATTATCCTTCCCGCTATGGCCGTTCATAGCGCCGTCGAAGTTGCTGAAAAAGTGCGTGTGGCGATCTGGGAAAGTCTAGCCGAGCCTTATCACGTAACCGCCAGTTTTGGTGTTTCCGCAGCCAGTTTCGGAGCCGCCAGTTTCCAAGCGATGCTCGAGCAGGCTGATCAAGCGCTTTACTCAGCCAAACATGGTGGTCGCAACGCTGTTCGATGCTGGAACATTGACTTGGTCGCTAAATTGGCGGCAGAAAACGATCAGCGAGCCGCTGAATTGCGAATTCGCTCTGATGCAGATCAACCCATATCTTACCATGCAGTCACCTCATTGCATGCGGCGCTCGCATATCGCGATGCCGATACCGCCCTGCACAGCCAACGCGTTGCCGAAATGAGTGTTGCGCTCGCGCGAGGGCTATTACCTATTGGAGATTTGTACGTTCTCGAAATCGCTGGATTACTTCACGATATCGGCAAGATCGGCGTACCCGACTCAGTGCTCTTGCATCCAGGCAAGTTGTCGGAGGAACAGTGGAAGACCATGGAAGCTCACGCTCGGATGGGCGTCGAAATCGTCGAGTCGTCATTCAATTCTCCAGCCCTTTCCAACATCGTTCGCTTTCACCACTACCGTTATGACGGAACAAACACGCCCCCTGGCGGCCCTATCGGAGACGAAATTCCTCTTGGTGCTCGTATTGTTTGCATCGTCGATGCGTACGATGCCATGGTTTCAAATCGTGTCTATCGCCCGGGACGACCGGCCGAAGACGCCTTTGCTGAATTGCGTCGATGCGCGGGTACACAGTTCGACCCTGTCCTGGTCGAACGCTTTACGAACTTGCAAATCGGTTGGCGTCCAGATAGTCGTTATTGCACGGCCACTGGCAACGATCGATCCGCGATTCGAGTCGGCCATTTGACCGAACGCACTTTGTATGCGTATGAAACGCACGACGCGCCAGCCCTCAGTCAGGCATTAAACCAATTGGCAATCGTGGGTGAAAAGAATGATTACCCAGCCATCCAACACCTAGCCACACAACTGTCAAAGGCCGTCTCAGAGCGTGACCGAAGCAGTTGGGATCTGGCTGTACCTATTCTTCAAGATCTGATTGAAACGTGTTTGACTGTTCAACGCGCCCACGTTCGCGATGTCGCTTGCCGTCCTCGCAACGTCGAAAATTGCCCCCAAGGAATCGTGCTGACTAGTATGCAACCTAAGAAGTAGACGGTGGTATGAGGGGATGTCTCGAAGCATCCTTTCAAGGTGGTCGTTATTGAAACGGGAGAACAAGGCTATGCCGAGCGTGTCTTAGCAGAACAGTTAGACATCACTGTCGGTGAGACGGTAGCAGACTACTTTGCGGGCAGTACGTTTAGCCAAATCGGTTTCGAAGTCGGATTGTCTTTGGACTGACTCCTTAGATAAATCTGGCGGCGCTGTGGAGGCAGCCACTTGGATGCTTTAATGAAAAACTCTCGCTCGTTGACTCCATCTGGCAGTAAGAGACCGTTCAACCCAATGTTATCGACGATTGTTCCATGCGGCAAATTGCGGCCCGAATCGTCGCCACCAAAACTAACCGGCCCTTTTATGTCGGCACGGTCAATGACAACTGTCGCAGTAATTGTCTGCCCGGGGCGAATGTTGAGCTCCTCGCGCTCCCGCGAACTATCCAGTGCATCGACCAGCTTCACTTTTAACTCTGGTGTAGCGACTAGTTCAATTTCGATTTTGTCTTTGAGTTCATGTTCAATCAATTGGCCCTGATCTGAACTGCGGGCCACAAGCGTCAGTTCGAACTTTTTCGATGCGGGCTTGTCTGCAGGTTTCTCACCTGCGGGGATGGAATCCAAAAGCGATTGTGTCGCCGCTGTGGCATAGATCGCGCCTTGTGCGACCATTTGTCCAGCTTCTACTACCAACGGGTTGGTTGCAATAAATCCCTCAGGCAGACCTTTCACTTCGACCGCAATTTCACTTCCGAGATCATCCAAACGAGTAGCTGTAATTTGCCACTCTCGCCCGCTGCCGACTGGAATTTTCAGTTTGCTGCTAGTTACTTTGATTTCAAAGTCTGGACGCGGCGGGTGAATATCAATTGTGTATTTGTATTCGCTACCGCCAAAGCCGCGAGCGTCTCGAATCTTTAAAAAGTAATCACCGGTGCGGGGTGCGATAAAGTACAATCGCGAGTCCTTCCCCCACCGCCGCAGACCATCGTCATCGTTCTCGTAATAGATCGGGAAAACAGGCAACCCGTTCGGCAGCGCTTCTTCCTCGTCAACCAACTCGCGAACAATGTAAGCCGGGGCGCCCAATGCGTGGGAGGTGGGTGTAGTTCCAAAATAAGTGTAGCGCGATCCGGCACCAGGATAGACTTTGAAACCTGAATCGGGACCGCGGGGGTAAAGCCAGAGCTTGACGATCTCTCCGTCTGAATAGAGAAATTCGTTCAGTTCCATATCTTCCCAGTTATGAACACGGAAGTCGTCGCTGGTGTGGCTGTCCTTGCCTCGGAATGTGAAATAGGATTCGCGGGTAGCTTGCAAACGAGTCTGCACAACCCCTTTGCCATATTCGTCTAAAATTTCAATTCGGCTGTCGAGTGGCGAAGCAGTGCGACTTGCGTTGACTTCAAAAACCCAGGACTGCCCGGCTGTTGCTGAGAAACGATAGAGATCGACATCAGCGACCGCGCCCGCCTTCATGTCGATTACCCCGTTGATTTTAGCGGGTAAATCGATCTTAGCAGTTGTTGCGAATTCGTCATTCGGTTCCGATTCTCCAATCGGAGTCGGTTTGATGTCAGCCACACGCGTTGTTTTTGAAGATTCGGAGTTCGCTGTATTCTGAATTTTATTTGGAAGCGGCTTTCGATTGGAAACTGCGACGCGTTCGAGAATCTTCTCTGCAGTGATTGCGACGACTTCACCGCCGAGCGTGAAGACTTGGATGGTGTCAGCGTTCGCAAACATGCCACCAGGAATATCCGGAGTGGTAGCAAGCTGACCAAGCGGGCGGAGTTGATCGGTGTCCCAAAGCTTTACAGTTCGATCCACCGAAGTTGAAATAAGTTGATCGTTTCCTAAAAATGCGATTTGCAGTACATCGTCCTCATGCGCGAAGCGAGCGACCAGTAGCGGGTTGATCGCGGGCTCTTTCCGTGAGATCACTTGCCATTTTCGAATCTGTCGATCGACTCCGGCAGCAAAAAGGTGATTGCCGTTGGGTGAAAATCGCACACTCAGCACTTCACCTTGAGGTTGACCAAGTGTGTCAAGCCGCTCGCCGGCAACACTCCAAAGCTTGACCGTTTGATCTGCGCTAGCGGTCGCGATCAATGAACTGGTAGCATCAAAATCTAGATCGTAGATGGCCCCGTTATGGCCGTGAAGCGTTCGGGCAGGTTTGCCAGTGGCGCGGTCCCACAGAATGATCGACTTGTCATAGCTGCCGGAAGCGATCCACTTGCCATCAGCGCTGGTGCTCGCACAGTAAACCGCATCCGTGTGGCCTTGCATCCGCAGTTGGACTTGCCCACTATCCACGTCGAGCAACAGAATCTCACCGGCTACGCCAGCCACACCGGTTGCTACAACCAGCGACTTGCCATCGGGACTTAACCGCAGTTGATTGACCTTGCCAGGCAATTGATCCATGGACCAGATCGTTTGGCCAGAACTACCGCGAACTTCAACTGATCCAAATTTACCGATCGCGACACGCTCGGCGCCAGCGGAACCTGCGGCGGAGACTTTGGCTGCGGCGCTTGGATCTTTGGCTAGCTGCGGAGCAGCCAAGCGTGACATCAGCCCAGCCGTTTGCAATTCACCCTTGGCCCCCTGGGCTATCCACTCTCGAATCAATGCAACGTGTTCCGGCTTGAGTTGCGGCTCATCTTTAGGCGGCATCTTCGGCTCGGCGGAGCCAGAAATAACTTTGAAAAGTTTGCTGTCGTCCGGCCTAGCGGCAATAACCACTGCGCCCTCGGGTGTTCCAGCCCGCAACGCACTTAACGACAACAGAGACAAATCACCTTCTTTATCACTATCGTTATGGCAACCAGCGCAATAGGTTTTCAACAGCGGAGCAACTTGTCGTTCGTAATCGATATCGGCAGCACACGCGACAGCTGGGGGCAACGTAAGGACCGCAACGAGCGCAATCAAGCCGCAGGTGGTGCGAAAGGCGAAAATGTTCATAGCAAGACCTGGATGACAGAGGATCAGGTAGAGGTTGGCTAATTCTCGGTGGGAAGACTGCACCTATTGTACATGCTAGTCGCATTTCCGCAGCGTTAACCATGTGAACATAAAGTCTGAAATGTTAACTTTGGGGACGACCGAATCAGCCGGAACGCGCTAGAGAGCGTCCCGCTTAAAAACTCCGGGAAAACGCGATTTTTTCAAGCGACTGATCAGCCGGAAGGCGTTAGAGAGCGTCCCGCTTAAAAACCTCGGGAAAACTCGATTTTTCAAGCGACTTATCAGCCGGAAGGCGTTAGCCTCCGGTTGGAGACGTAACCGGAGGCTAACGCCTTCCGGCTGATAAGACTAAACCACCGTAACGACAATTATCCTAAGCGGGACGCTCTCGGTAACG